>NZ_JAUBPR010000022.1:0-75034 GCF_036700845.1 Microcoleus sp. S13_C5 | reverse complement strand
TTTGATAATTTTCGAGAACGCGTATTAGCTTGCTTTTCTAATTAGATAAAAATATCACCGCAACTTCAGGAGAGCCAGCAAACCCTAATTAGTTTTGCTTATCACCTTGACTCCAGAAGAGCCCATTCTCCAAAAAACTCTCCAATCATATTGGGGCTATTTGGTATTTTATTCATGAGTATAACGCGAGTTTATCTATCAATTAAAACCCTGGATTTTCCTTGCTATGCAGGACTACCAGTTTTCTGTTTCAATGCAATGATTCTTTTTCAGCCTTAAACAAAAAGATACACCCCTTGCTTTGAGCCAGAATCCTTGCGTCTACTGAACAAAATTCACGGTCGCCCAAAACGATAAGCTTATATTCCTTAAACAAGGGTAAAACTTGTTCGAGAGCGAGGGTTTGTTCTTGTAAGTTACTGCTTCCTAATTTGGGTAACAAACACTCTTTTTAAGGGGATGGCTCTTTTCTGCCAGATTAGGGCGATCGTAAACAGATTGATACAGCCCCATTGAGTCCGATCGATCGCCACTGATAGGGTTTGTCCCACAGAGCAATAAGTTGTTAACCAGTAAGCGAGCAAAGGGAACCAAATTAATGGGAGCGTTAATTGAGGTAAGTCCAAAAATCTTTGCAATTTGCGACGGCGACTTTCGGTAGTAATTGGGTAGGGAAATACTCGTGCCAGCCTCTTTAATCTCACTTGTTTCTCTGATTGTATCAAGGAGAGCAAGATTGTGAGTAAAATAAACTGAGCTGATGTCAGTTGTTTTTGTAAGTGGGTCTGATAGAATGTTGGTAACATTAATTTTTGAGATAGGCTAGCTTGTAAGAATTCGGCTGCCTATCTTTTTTTACCACAAGTGGGTTAAATCTTTACGCTCTCTGGGTTTGGGGCGGGTTGTCACCCCCCCAGCTCGCTGTGAGACTAGCGAACAGTTCTCAAAAACGGCCATGGTCGCTGGCGATAAGCTATCAGACTCAACCCTAAGATAGATGCCAGCGACCGTTGACGTTTTCAGAGACTTGCAACAAGAGAAAAAAACTGTCTGCGATAGTTTCAACAGACAGCGTAAGGTTAGAAAATTGAGAATTCAGCAAAAAATCTCAAATCTACCTGCAATGAAGTTTGAACAATTATACGAATTTCGTCAACAAGCTTATGAATGCCTTGGCAAGGCAAAAGATGCCACCTTTGAACTAGCAGACGCGGTAATGACGACGCGCCACGTCTCATGTTTAGGAGATTTGGCTCTCAATCCTTGTTTCGGCGTGAGTGGTCGAGCGCCTATGAAGCACTACAAGATTGTAGACCCGCTCAAGAAAAATTGATGCAACTGTACATCCAACAGATGTCACAAGTAGAACGTCCAGTATTAGCGATCGATCATACGGCATGGTTGAGGCCTCATGCACCTACTCTCAAAGAGCGTACTTATGAACATCAACCGACAGCCTTGCCTTACGGCATACCTGTTGGTATCGGTCAGGGGTATAGTACGATCGCGTGGATACCTTCGACCATCGGCAGTTGGGCATTACCCTTAAGACACGAACGTATTACCAGTTGGGAAAATCCGAGCGCTAAAGGCGCTGAACAATTGGCACAAGTGTGTGAATATCTTCAGAATAGACCTATCGCCCTATTTGATAGCGAGTATGGGTGTGCTCCTTTGATAAAAGCAACCGCTGCGATTGCCGCTGATAAACTAATGCGTATTCGTTCTAATCGTTGCTTGTGGTCAGCACCTCTATCTTATAGTGGTAGAGGAAGACCCAGAACTCATGGAAAGCAGTTTAAGCTTAACGACGCTCAAACCTGGTGGGAACCAGAACAAACACGGGAATCTCTTGAACCGAAACTGGGACGAATCAGATTGAGAAAATGGGATAACTTGCATTTTCGAGGCAGTCCCAAACATCCGATGACTCTGATTTTAGTAGAACGCTTAGAAGCTGTAACGGGTCAATTAAAAACTCAACCTTTGTGGTTAGTTTGGGTCGGCATCCAAATGCCATCTCTGGCAGAAATTTGGCAACTATATCTACGTCGTTTTGCCCTCGAACACTGGTATCGCTTAGCCAAACAAACCTTGCATTGGACTGTGCCGAAGCTGAGCACTCCCGAACAATGTCAACGATGGAGCGATTTGATGCCATTAGTGACCTGGCAACTATGGTTAACTAAAGATTTAGTGAAAGAAACTCGTCTACCCTGGCCAAAGTCTCTCTCTGAATTGACCCCTGGAAGGGTTGCACAATCAATGCTTCCATTTTTGATCGGGATTGGGACTCCCACTGTTGCTCCCAAACGCCGAGGAAATTCAGATGGATGGCAACCAGGAAAAGCTCGCACTAAAAGATGTCGCTATCCTGTGGTCAAAAAGGGTAAAGGTCGGTTCCAAAAATCACCAAAATCCATTAGTTAACCTGGGAATATCTCTCTAAATTCACCACAATTTCTACTCAGCTAACCCTGAGTCAATTTTTGCTTAGTCTAAACTCCAAAGGTAATGAACTGAAGAAAAAGCAGGTACAAGAATATTTATCTCGTCGCACAGAACCAAAGAAAAAATATCGCAGACGGAGTACATTTGGTGTTGGTAAGGATGGAGAAAAGTGGGTTAATTATCTAGAACAATATTCTTTGGAGGTGGAACAGTTAATGAAGTTAACTCCTTCTAAACGCCGCTTTTATCAACAAGGTATGCGGGCTGCAACCCTTATACAGTCAATCTCGTAGACCTCTTTGTCACCCCCCCAGCCTTTTCATAAAAGCAGCGAACACGACCAATGTAATATTACTACCCCATAACGATCGAAAGACTGTTCAATCCGATCGCCGATAAATCATAGTACAATAGGGTCTCGAACATTTCAAATATCCAGTGGCGATCGCCGATGCAATTTGGGAAGCCCTACTCAACCAGATCTCCCGCGTAACAAGGGAACTGAGGCTGAGCAAACAATGCGCCTAGTCCCCCATCACTCCATCAATTAGTAGAAGCAGCCAACTCAGCCAAACGTTCCTGCTGATCCTGAGAAATGCAAGTTTGAATAATCCCCTCAATATCACCTTCCAAAACACTATTGAGCGAGAAATTTTCCCCCAAACGGTGGTCAGTAGCCCGATTGTCCTTATAGTTGTAAGTGCGAATCTTCTCCGATCGCGAACCAGTACCAACCTGAGCCAAACGCCGCGACTTCACCTCATCCTGCTGCTCCCGCAACTTCATCTCATAGAGCTTAGCCCGCAAAATCTGCATCGCCCGCTCCTTATTCTGCAACTGACTGCGCTCCTCAGTACAGAAAATCCGAATTCCCGTCGGCTTGTGAAACAAATCCGCAGCAGTTTCCACCTTGTTCACGTTTTGGCCACCAGCGCCGCCCGATCGAGCCGTACTCATCTCAATATCCTTCGGATCGATGTGAATCTCCACATCATCAACCTCCGGCATCACAGCCACCGTCGCCGTCGAAGTATGCACCCGGCCGCCAGCCTCAGTCACAGGCACTCGCTGCACCCGGTGTACTCCAGCCTCAAACTTCAGCTTGCTGTAAACGCTGTCGCCTGTAATTTCCAGAATCACCTCTTTAAAGCCGCCCATTTCCGCCAGCGACTCGCTCACCAACTTCACCTGCCAGCCTTGAGTTTGAGCGTAGCGCGAATACAGCCGCAGCAAATCTCCAGCCCAAATACTGGCCTCATCTCCGCCAGTACCCGCCCGAATTTCCAGCATAATATTCTTGTCATCGTTCGGATCGCGGGGGAGCAGCAAAACCTTCAAACGACTTTCCAAACTCTCCAGCTTCGCCTCAAGTTCCTGAACTTCCAGCGCAGCCATTTCTTGCATATCTCGATCGCCTGCAGCTTCCTTGAGAACCTGTCGCGCGCCCACCAAATCTTCCTGAGTGGTTTTCCACAGAGCAAAAGTATCGACCACTTCCTCCAAGGACGATCGAGCTTTCGCTACCCGTTGAAACTCTTGATTGTCCCTAGCCACATCCGGGTCAGCCATGCGGCGAGTCAACTCATTAAAAGTTTGCTCTACCGACTTCAATTTATCCAGCAAATAAGATTCAGCCATTGTCAGTTGTCCTTTGTCAATCGATTTTAGATTTTAGATTTTAGATTTTAGATTTTAGATTTGAAGAACAGTCGGGATAGAATCTCGATCGAACTCTACTCGATAGAACTCAACTGCCTGCATAGCGAAGTCTTCAATCTAAACTCTCCAATCCGAGGGCGGATCGATTTTAGATTTTAAATTTTAGATTTTAGATTTTAGAACTCAAGAGCAGTTAGGATAGAATGTCGATCAAACTATACTCGATCGAACTCTACTGCCTGCATAGCGAAGTCTTCAATCTAAAATCTAAAATCCGAGGGCGGTAAGTTGTCAGTAGAAAGAACTACTTTCAACAAACTGCGGACAAATGACAATCCGGCTACTTCTTCTTTTTGCCTTTACCAGCAGCCTTAGAAGCATCTGCTTTCGGATCTTCCATTTTCAGCGGTCCAGAGGAAGCATCTGCCTTCGGCATTTCTACCTCGGTCATGCCGTATTTCCGCATAAAGCGCTCCACACGACCTTCAGTATCAATAATCTTCTGAGTGCCAGTATAAAAAGGATGATTTCCCGACCAGACATCAACTTGAAGCTTTGGTCTAGTTGAACCCACAGTCATCACAAGTTCCCCGTTGCAATAAACCTGAGATTCGGGATACCACTCAGGGTGAATGCCATCTTTTGCCATTGTTTTTTACTCTCTAATTTTTGACTTTACAACCATTTTAGCTGCCGCAGGACTTGTACACCAACAACAGCACGAATTTTGCCTTATATCTGTTGGAACCAGGAATCGGGAATCGGAAATAAACTTCAAAAAAAGGCAGATAAAATCTGGATAGATAATTTTTGCCTTTTCCTTCGTCCTTCTTCTTTCTTCCTTCTTCCTTCTTCCCTCGATTACCGCTTCGAGTATTGAGGAGCTTTGCGAGCTTTCCGCAAACCGTACTTTTTCCGTTCTTTTGCCCGCGGGTCGCGAGTCAAATAGCCCTCAGTCTTCAGAGGCTTGCGGTTGTCCGGGTCTAATTGACAAAGTGCTCTAGCGACACCCAAGCGAATCGAGTCAGCCTGACCTGTCAAGCCACCGCCTTCGACTTTTACCAAAATGTCGTACTCATTTTCCAGACCCAAAGTTTCCAGAGGGGCCTTAGCGAGAGCCAAATAAGTAGGATTGAATTGCAGGTACAAATCCCCCTCTTTACCATTGACAGTCAGTATGCCAGTGCCGGGAACCAAGCGCACCCGCGCTACGGAACGCTTGCGGCGGCCGGTACCCCAGTACACAGCGCGACCGGATGTATCTGTTGCTTGCATTACTCATTTCCTCCCGGAATCGTGTGAACAATTAATTCTTCTGGTTTTTGAGCTTGGTGCGGGTGGTTGGGGCCAGCGTACACCTTTAGTTTAGTAAACAGTTGTCTGCCCAGAGAAGTGTGAGGCAGCATTCCTCGTATAGCTTCTTCGACGATTCTTTCGGGCAAACGTGCTTGCAATTTGGCAAAAGTTTCTGTTTTCATGCCGCCCGGTCTTCCAGAATGGCGGCGGTAGATTTTCTGGGTGCGTTTTTTGCCAGTAACAGCGATTTTGTCAGCATTGATGACAATTACGAAGTCACCGGTATCCATAGAAGGAGTGTAAGTCGGTTTGTGTTTCCCCCGTAGGTACATGGCAACTTCAGTTGCCAGACGGCCCAGCCGCTGGTCGGCGGCATCGACCACGTACCACTTGTGCTCTAGGGAGTCTTGAGTAGGGACGTAAGTTTTGTTCATTGTTTGTTGTTAGTTGTCTATTAACTGTTAACTGTTGTTAGTTGTCAGTTGTCAGTTGTCAGTTGTCAGTTTTTAATTGTTAGTTGTCCTTAGTTTTTTATTAGTAGTTACCTAATGACTAATGACTAATGACTAATGACTAATGACTAATGACTAATTTTGGCTGAGTGTCGTACCAGACATCTGGGGGAAAGGGAAATTCTGAATAGCCAACCCGCAGCAGGCACAAACCTTGAGCGGGAGCGGCATATTTTACCATTTCTCGGCGTTCGTTGACCCAGATATCTGTGAAATTGTCGATCGGCCTTTCCCCGCGACCCACCTGCACCAGCAACCCCACCAGCAGCCGCATCATCCCGTACAGAAACCCGCTCGCCTGAACCTCAATATAGATAAGAGGCCCAGAACGGTGACACTCTGCCGCTTGTACGTCCACCCAGGAATGGGGGCGGGCCGATCCCGCGCGGTGGAAAGCAGCCAGATGATGCCGCCCGATGAGCGGTGTCAAAGCTGTCTGAATCAAAGATTCATCCACAGGAGCGTGATAGCAGTGCCAAGCAAAAGGACGTACAAACAAATTAGGGGTCGGATCTGTATAAAGGGTGTAGCGATAGCGCCGCCAACTGGCTGAGAACCGAGCATGCCAGGTAGGTTCCACCTTTGCCGAAGCTCGAATTAAAATATCTTTTGCCAGTCGAGAGTTGAGAACGCTTGCCCAACGGTGAGCCGGAAGTGGGCCGTGGGCATCAAAATGCGCTACTTGAGCAGCAGCGTGAACTCCCGCATCCGTTCTCCCAGCAGCGTGCAGCGTTACCGGGCGTTCCAGAACAGTCGATATTGCTGTTTCAATTTCTTCTTGTACTGTACGCTGGTTCGGCTGTCGCTGCCAACCGTGAAAGTTAGTGCCGAGGTATTGGATCACCAGAGCAACGCGCTGTATCGATTGGGGATTTTCGATTGGGGATTGTGGATTGTCAGTCATAAATCACAAATCTCCAACCCAAAATGGAATTAAACCAGTTCAACGATCGCCATGGAGGAATTGTCTCCTTGACGGGGGACAGTTCGTACTACGCGGGTGTAGCCCCCGTTGCGCGAGCCGTACCGTTCTTGTGCCCCCTCAAACAAGGCGTGTACTAACTGTTTATCGTAGATATAGCCCATAGCTTGGCGGCGAGCTGCCAAGGAGCCATCTTTGGCCAGGGTAATCATCCTGTCCGCCTCTGAGCGCAGCGCTTTGGCGCGGGCGAGAGTGGTAGTGATTTTACCGTGGCGGATTAATTCGGTGGTCAGCGAGCGCAGTAGGGCGCGGCGCTGGTCAGCCGGTTTGCTGAGTTGGGGAACGCGACAGCGGTGACGCATGGCAGTTGGTAATTGGTAATTGGTAATTGGGCGCCGGGATAGTGCGCGAGTTTTGAGCGGTGAATTCTTTAACTTAAAAACTCACCGACTTAAAATTCAGAACTTTTAAACCCGTTACCCGTTGATTAACTTTTAGCTGATTTTTCCTGTGGCAAGGTAATGCCCAAGCGTTTTTGTAAAGCTTCAATCACTTCTTCTGCGGACTTCTGCCCGAAATTCTTGATCTCGAGCAAGTCTTCTTGGGTATAATCCAATAAGTCTGCGACTGAGTTGATCTGAGCCCGCTTGAGACAGTTGTAAGCCCGGACGGACAACTGCAATTCTTCGATCGGAATTTGGCTGGTAGGATCGGCTTCACCGGGATACTCTGGTTTGAGAGAATCTTGGGTGATGTCTTTGAGAGGTGCAAATAAATCTACCAGGATGTGGGCAGATTGACTCAAAGCTTCTTGAGGAGTCACGCTGCCATCAGTCCAGATTTCCATAATCAGCCGGTCTTTCTCGACCGTGCCGCCTACCCTAGCATCTTCAACGCTGTAGTTGACTCTGCGAATCGGCATAAAGATGGCGTCAATTTGGAGAAAATCCAAAGCCGACCCATCATCGCGACTGCGGTCTACTGCTCGGTATCCGATGCCTTTTTCAATTCTGAATTCCATTTCCAGAACTGACCCGGGCGAGAGAGTTGCAATGTATTGGGAGCGATCGATCAATTCCACCTCTGAGGGCAAATCGAATCGATCGGCCGTAACTGTGACAGGCCCCTCAATCCGCAACCTGCCGATTTGCGGCTGCTGAGAATGAGTTTTGAGGACCACCTCTTTCATGTTAAGGAGAATTTCTAGAACATCCTCACGTACCCCTTCGATCGTGGCAAACTCGTGATTGACGCCCGCGATTCGGACTGAAGTTACTGCCGTTCCTTCCAAATTTGACAGCAGAACTCGCCGAAGCGCATTCCCAACAGTTGTTCCCTGACCGCGATCGAGCGGTTCCAGGACGAATTTTCCGTACTGACTCCGGTCTTTGTCAGTGTTAGACTCTATACATTCAATTTGAAACTGCGCCACGGAGTGACCTCCCTTTTCCACTGTGGATTTTTGATTTTGGATTTTAGATTGCAGAGCATACCCCTGAACGGATTTCGGATTTTGGATGGACGGGGCAACAGTTAGAACCATTAGTTTTTGACTTTAAGCAGTTAGCCATTATCCAAAATCTAAAATCTAAAATCTCAAATCGTTTTAGACTCTACGCCGCTTGGGAGGGCGACAGCCGTTGTGAGGAATTGGGGTAACATCTCTAATCAGGGTGATTTCCAGTCCCGCCCCTTGCAGCGCCCGGATAGCAGTTTCTCTACCTGCTCCAGGCCCGCTCACCATTACTTCTATTTGGCGCATTCCTTGGTCGTTGGCTCTGCGGGCAGCACTTTCTGCTGCTGTTTGAGCTGCAAAGGGAGTTCCCTTCTTAGCTCCTTTAAAACCGCTGGAACCTGCCGATGCCCAGGATATCACTTCGCCGTTGAGGTCGGTAATAGTTACAATCGTGTTGTTAAAGGTAGACTGGATGTAGCCTACCCCATTGGGTACATTCCGTTTCTGCTTTTTTGCACCAGATTTCTTGCCTGTTTGTTGTCGCGCCATATTAGTCTCTTTAACGTTTCTCTCAACTAATGTCCCGAAGCGCTAGGAGCCAGCAGCCCCCAGCGTATTTTTCCAAAAAAGATGTTACTTCTTGGAAGGTGCCTTTTTCTTGCCCGCAACTGTTCGGCGGACGCCACGACGGGTTCTGGCGTTGGTACGGGTTCGTTGTCCCCGCACCGGCAGACCCAAACGGTGACGCCGACCGCGATAAGTTCCGATGTCCATCAGGCGCTTGATGTTCATTGACTCCCAGCGCCGGAGGTCTCCTTCGATTTGGTATGTGGTTTCTACATGAGCCCGCAGAGCTGTCACGTCGGCCTCTGTTAAATCCTTGACGCGAGTGTCAGGATTTACGCCTGTTGCAGCGATAATTTTTTGGGCCCGCGACAAGCCTATTCCGTAAATGTATGTCAGACCTATTTCGACGCGCTTATCGCGTGGAAGGTCTACCCCGGCAATCCGTGCCACACTTTTTGTCTCCCTAATTTTCCTGTTTGGCTACAATGTTCAATTAGGATGCACCTGCGTGCAGTGCCCAATCTTCGTTTTTTCTAACCTTGGCGCTGTTTGTGTTTCGGGTTAGTGCATATCACCATCACTCGACCGCGACGGCGGATGACGCGACATTTCTCACAAATTTTTTTGACAGATGCTCGAACTTTCATCTTTCTTCCTGCCTGGAGAACCCCGCTCTAGCGGAGAACAGGCACGCTGGGACTGCCCGTAGAGCGGTGGGAGGAGAGGCTGGGCAAGGTGTAGACCTCTCCTCGATTAAATTGTATAAAGTGCGGGTTGTTTCATGAAGGAGCCCGCTTGCACCCACTCCCATTGCTGGGGTAAAGTTCGCTGGCACAAAACAAAAATGTTGGCGAGCGATACTTTTACGGCGTAGCAATGACTTAACCCGGTACACCGGTGGGTTGTTGACGCCCTTCTCGGCAACACTACAAACGTAGCATTATAGCATAAATTTGAAGCTTTTTACCAAATTCTCTCTAAATTAAACTTAGAATTAGTTTTTAGAAAGTTTTATCTAAGCCTATTTTTTCCGAAGGCGATAAGTAATCCTGCCTTTGGTCAAGTCGTAGGGAGTCAATTCGACTTTGACGCGATCGCCAGGCAGAATTTTGATGTAGTTGCGACGGATCTTGCCGGAAATGTGAGCTAGCACGTTAAACCCATTATCTAGATCAACGCGAAACATCGCATTGGGCAGGGATTCCGTCACTGTCCCTTCCATTTCAATTAAATCTTGCTTAGACAATTTGGTATTTACCTCAACTCTACATTTGATTAACTAGGAGTGTCCCGGCGTTGGTCTCAAAACCTATTTACTGGTAGGAGTCAAACGGCAACGGGGGGCAATAATTAGGGCAACTCGCTCGACTTCTTGACTCAACCAACCAATTGTTTTAGCTTTACTTGAGTAAAGTTGTGGCAATTAGTATCGAGTTCAATCCGGTCTCTAGCAACCCTCACAAAACCTGATAGCACAAAAAGCTCCTAGTTAACATATCTTAGCAAAAGCTTGTGAGTAACAAGCCGTATTGAGAGGGTTCAAGAGTCGATCGAGAGAGATTGTTGCAGTTCTGCGGTGATTAATTCCATGTCGCGATCGCCATCAACCGCAACTAACTGTTGGCGGGCGCTGTAAAACTCAATCAAAGGCTCAGTTTGCTCGCGATAAACTTGCAACCTGCGGCGGATCGTCTCCTCATTGTCATCGAGGCGGCCCCGCGACAGCAGGCGAGCCACCAAAATGTTGTCAGGCACCTCCAAATTGACAGCTCTGAGAGCGCAGTCCTTACCAGACGTACTTCCCCCAGCACCGCTAACATCACAAAGCAGTTTGTCAAAAAACGCTGCCTGTGCAACAGTGCGGGGAAAGCCGTCCAGAATCCAACCAGCACTAGCATCTGGTTGATTCATGCGTTCTTGCACGATATCCATCAATAACTCGTCGGGAACCAACTCACCAGCATCCATGTAGGCTTTCGCCTTTAGACCCAAGGCAGTTTTGGCAACCACGCAGGCGCGCAGGATATCGCCCGTAGAAATGTGGGGTATTTTCCAGTGAGAGGCTAAGATCTGAGCCTGAGTTCCTTTTCCCGCCCCTGGAGGCCCCATAAAAATCAATTTCATTGCGATTACTTCACCATTCCTTCATATCGCTGGGAGATGACGTAAGTTTGAATTTGCTTAGCAGTTTCGATCGCCACACCTACTAGAATCAGTAGGGAAGTTGCGCCAAAACCTCTAAAAGTTTGCACACCGATCGCGCTTTCTACAGCAGTTGGTACAATGGCCACCAGACCGAGAAAAATCGCTCCCAAGAAAGTCAAACGGTTCAAAACCTTCTCCACATAATCACTGGTTTTCTGACCCGGACGAATTCCAGGAATGCTGGCGCCCATTTTCTTCAAGTTCTGAGACATATCTACGGGGTTGACAATCAACGAAGCGTAGAAATAGCTGAAAAACAGAATCAAAGTCAGATAAAACAGCGCGTAAGCCCAAGGCGCCGGTCCGTTCGGACTCAAAACATTAGCAACTTGAACCAAAAACGGGTTATTGAGAGACTGAGCGAGGAAAGAAGGCACAATCAACACCGAAGATGCAAAAATAATCGGCATCACTCCACCTTGATTCAAGCGCAGGGGCAGATAACTCCGGCTCTCCCGATAAACTTTGCGGCCGACTTGGCGACGGGCCGAAATAATCGGAATGCGGCGAGTACCTTCCTGAACAAAAACAATCCCGACAATCGTTACCAAAAAGACCAGCAGAAGAACGACTACGCGGCCGACAACTTGCGTGTCCCCACTTTGAGCCAATTCAAAAGTTTGTCCCAAAGAGCGCGGCAATACCGACACAATATTGATAAAAATCAGCAGCGACGCTCCGTTCCCGATACCTCGTTCCGTCACCACTTCCGATATCCACATCACAAACATTGAGCCGGCTGTCAGAGCCAAAGCAGTTTGTGCTATGAATAAAGGCGCTGGAGATTGAGCAAAAGGGCTGACCCAAATCGCAATGCCAACACTTTGCAGAATTGCCCAGCCCAAAGAAACGTAGCGAGTTATTTGAGAAATCTTGCGTCGCCCTGCTTCTCCTTCATTTTTCTGCAAGTCTTCTAAGCTTGGCAGAGCCGCAGTTAGAAGTTGCACAATAATTGAAGCATTAATGTAGGGCAAAATCCCCAACGCGAAAATCCCCAAAGCTGACAAGCCACCTCCTGAAAACAAATCCAGAAAGCCAATTAAAGGGCTATTTTGGACGTTTTGGGCAAAGGCGACTCGATCGATGCCGGGGACTGGCAAGTGGACACCCAGGCGTACTAAAATCAGTAAGCCAACGGTTACGAGGATGCGGCCTCGTAAACCAGCAGCTTGAGCCATCTGCATGAACGTCTCTTGTGCAGTTGGCGCTTTCTCTCTACTAACGTCCATAGTTACGATTTTGGATTTTAGATTTGGGATTTTCGACTAAATCATTTTCTGATAGCAAGCTTGAGGATTTGAGATTTGGACAGACTCTCAAACCTCAAATCTTCACGCAACTAATTCGCAACTTCCGCCTGCAGCTTCAATTTTGGTACGAGCACCTGCGGTAAAAGCCGAGGCGCGCACTTGCAAAGGTACATTCAGTTCACCATCTCCTAAGATTTTCAGCGGCCCGTCGTCTGTGGTGACAATTTTTGCTTCAATCAAAGAGGTGAGAGTAACTTCGGTGTTTGCTGGCAGCGATGCTAATTTACTTACATTAATGGTAGTGTACTCTTTCCGGTTCACTAGAGGGAAGCTTTTCAACTTGGGGAGACGGCGGTAGAGAGGATTTTGACCTCCTTCAAAACCCGGTCTAGTGCCGCTACCGGCTCTAGATTTTTGACCGCGCATCCCTTTGCCGGAGCTCGCGCCTTGACCGGCAGAAATACCTCTGCCCAAGCGTCGGGGGCGCTTTTGGGAGCCTGCTTTGGGTCGGGCGTCTTGCAATCTCATAGTTTTAGTAATTGGTAATTGGTAATTGGTATTTAGAGAGCGGGTACGCAGTAGTTTTGAGTGCCTGAGTTTTAAGTTGCGGATTTTTTTATTTTCACCGCAAGCACTTAACACTCAAAACTTACAGTTTCCCATTCTCGCGTGTCCTAACCGTAGAGATTTTCTACTGGAATTCCGCGCTCTTGAGCAACTTCGGACAAGGTGCGGAGGGTGGAGAGGGCATTGACTGCGGCTCGGGCGTTGTTTAAGGGATTTCCAGAACCTAGCTGTTTGGCTAAAATGTTGCGGACTCCTGCTAGTTCGAGAACAGTTCGCACTGCTCCCCCTGCAATTACCCCGGTTCCCGGAGCTGCCGGCCGCATCATCACTTTAGCTCCGCCACCGTCACCGTTGATGGGGTGAGGGATGGAGTTAGATTTGGTGAGTGGGACTTCAATTAGGTGCTTTTTGCCGTCAGCGACGCCTTTTTTAACGGCACCGATTACGTCGCTAGCTTTGCCCACTCCTACTCCAACTTGACCGCGTTCGTTGCCGATAATTACTATGGCGCGGAAGCTAAGTTTTTTACCACCTTTGACTACTTTAGTAACGCGCCGGATTTGAACGACCC
Source organism: Microcoleus sp. S13_C5 (assembly GCF_036700845.1). Lineage (NCBI taxonomy): Bacteria > Bacillati > Cyanobacteriota > Cyanophyceae > Oscillatoriales > Microcoleaceae > Microcoleus > Microcoleus sp. S13_C5. The sequence continues at coordinate 61,578 of NZ_JAUBPR010000022.1, read as the reverse complement.
GTTCTTGCCATTCGGATTCTTTTTCGCGTGTTTTGTTACTGCTGCTTTTTTTCTTGTTGCGCTGTTCTTTTTGTTCTGCCATAGTTTTGTCCTGTGGGAATTAGTAATTGGTGAAAGGCGATCGGCAAGTGGTAATTGTTTGAGTAAAAAGTAAAAATAGAAGAAATCTGGATTTTGCCTTTTAACTTTCAACTTTTGACTTTTTACTTTTTAATTACTCATTACCCGCTACCCATTACCCCCTCTAGAAGTCTAACCCCGCTTCGCGAGCTGCTTCTGCGAGGGCTTTGACACGACCGTGATAGAGGTTGCCCCCCCGATCGAATACGACTTTGACTATGCCAGCGCTGGAGCAGCGTTTGGCAATCAACTGACCGACTTGCACGCTCGCGGAGCAGTTGCCGCCAGAACTGAGAGTTGACTTCAATTCGGGATCGAGGGTTGACGCGGCGGCCAAAGTGTGCTGGGCGGTGTCGTCTATTACTTGAGCGTAGATGTGCTGCTCTGATCGAAATACCGCTAGTCTGGGACGTTCGGCGGTGCCGAACACCTTGCGCCGAACACGGCGGTGTCTGCGCTGGACTGATTCTTTGCGAGTAAGCTTCATTGTTACTTCTTACCTGTTTTGCCTGTTTTACCAGCTTTGCGCCGGACGACTTCGCCGCTGTAACGAATGCCTTTGCCCTTATAGACTTCTGGCGGACGCACCGCGCGGATGCGGGCTGCTGTGTTGCCTACGAGTTCTTTGTCAATGCCGGAGACTATGACGTTGGTGTTGCCTTCAACTGCCATTGTGATGCCTTCTGGAGGGGGCATTTCAACGGGTTTGCTGTAACCGACGTTTAAAATCAGGTTCCGTCCTTGAACCTGTGCCCGATAACCTGTGCCGATAATTTCGAGACGCCGCTGAAAACCTTGAGATACACCTTCGACCATGTTGGCGACTAGGGTGCGGCACAAGCCGTGCAGTTGTCTGGCGACGCGAGATTCGTCTCGGCGAGTAACGAGTAAAGTCTCGCCTTCAATTCCCATGAGGATTTCGGCTGGGATAACTCGGGAAAGTTCACCTTTAGGGCCTTTGACGGCTACTTTTTGACCGTCTAGGGTGACGGTGACTTTCGTGGGGATGCTAATCGGACGCTTGCCAATTCGCGACATAGTTTTTTGTCCTTTGTTTTTAGTTATTAGTCCTTGATTATTAGTGTTTAGTTATTAGTCCTTAGTGATTGATTTTTGAGTCTATTGCCAACGACCAGTGACTAATGACTAATGACTAATGACTACCAAACATAACAAAGCACTTCACCGCCCAAACCTTGGCGTCGGGCTTCTCGATCGGTCATAATGCCGCTGGAGGTGGAAATAATGGCAATGCCAATTCCGCCTAATACTCTGGGCAATTCTTTACGGTTCGAGTAAACGCGCAGTCCTGGTTTGCTGACTCGCTTAAGTGCCGTGATAATGGGCTTGCGAGTTTTACCTTTGTACTTTAGAGAAAGCACTAAATGTCGCTTGACCCCTTCTGCTTCTGCTTCTTCAAATTCGCCGATGAAGCCTTCACTTTTGAGGACTTGGGCGATGCTGCGGGTCATTTTTGTAGCTGGAATTTGCGTTGTTTGGTGGCGCGCCATGCAAGAATTGCGAATGCGCGTCAACATATCTGCTATGGTATCGTTAGCTGCCATCTTTTGCTTCTTACTCTAGTGCTTAGTTGTCCCGGAACGGCATTCCCATTTCTTTAAGCAAGGCGCGTCCTTCTTCGTCGGTGTTTGCTGTGGTGATAATTGAAATGTCCATGCCTCGAATTTGATCGATGCGGTCATATTCTATTTCTGGAAAAATTAGCTGTTCTCTCAGACCCAAGCTGTAGTTGCCGCGCCCGTCGAAGCTTTTGGGGCTGATGCCGCGGAAGTCGCGGATTCGGGGGAGTGCGAGGTTGATCAGCCGATCGAGAAAATCGTACATCCGATCGCCGCGCAGCGTCACCATAACGCCGACGGGTACTCCTTTACGGATTTTGAAGCCTGCGATCGCTTTTTTCGCCCGCGTCACCACTGGTTTTTGCCCAGTGATGATGCCAATTTCGTTGATCGACGAGTCCAGTGCCTTAGCGTTTTGAGATGCTTCTCCCAAACCACGGTTCACTGTGACTTTGACGAGTTTTGGAACCTGATGGATATTAGTATATTTAAACTGATCCATCAGTGTGGGAATGATTTTTCCTTGATAAAGAACCTTGAGTTTGTCCGGCATAGTTTTTGTGTTTCGTTAACTGTCCCTGGGCTTGGTCAGGGAATTTGTCGATTGTCCGTCCCACCGATGTTAGCTGTTAGTTATGAGTTGAAAAGTCACTTGTCAGAAGGCGGACTAATGACCGATGACTGATAACAAATCACTATTGATCGATGATTTCTCCAGTTTTTTTGAGCTGTCGCAGTTTCCGACCGTCTTCGCTAAATGTATAGCAAACGCGGCTAGCTATTTTTTCTTTTTCGGAATAGTGCATGACATTTGAGCTGTGAATGGGAGCCTCAAACGTGAGTATTTTCCCGGACTCTCCTTCTTGCTGGGGCTTGACGTGCTTTGTTCTGATGTTTACACCTTTAACAATTACTTTGCTGACTTTAGGATATGTCTTTAAGATTTCTCCGACTTTTCCTTTCTCTTTGCCAGTAATTACTTGCACGGTGTCGCCTGCTTTGACGTGCATTCTGTAGCGCTGCGGTTCGCTAGTTGGTTTACCCTTTTTTCCGTACATTTTAAAGTACCTCCGGGGCTAAGGAAACGATTTTAGTAAAGTTTTTGTCGCGCAATTCGCGGGCGACGGGACCGAAGACACGAGTGCCTTTGGGGTTGCCGTCTACGTTGATAATAACGGCGGCGTTATCGTCAAAACGAATGCTCATGCCACTGTCGCGGCGCAGGCCTTTGCGGGTTCTGACAATGACTGCCCGAACGACATCTGATTTTTTGACGGCCATATTGGGGATGGCGTCTTTGACGACGGCAATGATGACATCGCCGACTCCGCCGTAGCGACGGTTGCCGCCTCCCAATACGCGGATGCACATCAGTTTGCGGGCTCCGCTATTGTCGGCGACATTGAGGTATGTCTGGGGTTGAATCATGGTGATTGTTGAGTGTTAACTGTTGAGTGTTAACTGTTGACTGTTGACTTTTGACTGCTAGTTGATTGTTAATTTTCGATCGGGAGATCGCGATGTGGCAATTAACTGTTAGCCGTTTTTTGTCCCAAAAATCTCAGCAACCGTCCAGCGTTTGGTTTTGCTCAGGGGGCGAGTTTCAGTGATGCGAACGCGATCGCCCGATTTGCACTGATTTTCTTCGTCGTGAGCTTTGTACCGCTTGGTGCGGACTACGATTTTGCCGTATTTTGTGTGGGAGGAGCGGTTTTCGATTGCTACCACGACGGTTTTATCCATCTTGTCGCTGACTACTACGCCAACTCGTTCTTTAATTGCCATAGCTACCTATTTTTGTTGTGCAATTGACTTTTTTTTAGCTACTGTGCGATCGTCGGCTCGGCTGCTTCTGACTCTTGGCTGACTGCTGCGGTTGCAGCAGGCTGTGCTACCTGTTTAGATGCGGCTAATTTTTCTGCAGCTTCTTTCTCAGCAACGATTTGGCGCTCGCGTTCAACTGTCATCAATTGAGCTAGCCGGTGTTTGGCGTGCTTGAACAGGTGAGGCTTCTCCATGCGACCGGTAGCTTGCTGGAGCCGCAATTCCATTAGTTGGCGCTTGACGGCTAAAATTTGCTCTGCTACTGCAGCATCGCTTAATTCTCTAGCTTCTTTAATCTTGGTCAAAGACATAATTGTGTGCTTTCTCGTTAGCGATCGGTATGACAGAAGACAGAATTGTCTCTTAGGCTGAAGGTCGAAGGAAAGAAAAGTTATGAAAGCCAGATTTTAAAATGCTGTAGCCGTTTAAAATGCTGATTAATACAGACCTAATTCTACCTTCGCTCTTCGCTAGGACTGGCCTTCTTCGCGAGTGATGAACTTGGTTTTAATTGGTAATTTGAAAGATGCCAAACGCATTGCTTCGCGCGCAGTTTCTTCAGTTACGCCACCAATTTCAAACATTACTCGGCCTGGTTTGACCACGGCAACCCAAAACTCTGGTGAGCCTTTACCAGAACCCATCCGGGTTTCTGCTGCGCGCTCGGTGACTGGTTTGTCGGGAAAAATGCGAATCCAAATTTTGCCGCCCCGGCGGATATAACGGGTCATGGCGCGGCGTCCGGCTTCTATTTGGCGGGAAGTAATCCAGGCGGGTTCGACGGCTTGGAGCGCGAAGTCGCCAAAGCTAACTGTATTGCCGCGGGTGGCAATACCGCTCATTCGCCCGCGCTGTTGTTTGCGGAATTTCGTTCTTTTAGGGCTTAACATGGCGAAAGGGAGTTGGGTAATTGGTAATTGGTAATTGCTAATTGGTGATTGCTAATTGCTAATTGGTTTGGAACAACTGACACTTAACAAGTGACAACTAACAGTCAACAATTAGCTAGCCTTCATTCGATCGATCTTCAAAGTTCTGGCGGCGGCGCTTTTGTTTTGTGCGGGGCACTGCTGCATTTGGTGCAGCCTCTTGTTCCTGTCCGGGAATAATTTCGCCTTTAAAAACCCAAACTTTAATGCCCAGAATACCGTAGATGGTTTGAGCAGTGCAGTAGGAGTAGTCGATGTCTGCCCGCAGCGTGTGCAAGGGGACTCTTCCTTCGCGCGTCCATTCGGTACGTGCGATTTCTGCGCCGTTGAGGCGTCCGCTGACTTGAATTTTGATGCCTTGGATGCCGACTTTTTGGGCGCGGGTGATTGCTTGGCGGACTACTCGGCGGAAGGATACGCGCCGTTCTAGTTGCTGAGCGATGTATTCCGCGATCAGTGTGGCATCGGCATCTACTCGCTGGACTTCGACGACGTTGATGCGGATTTGGCGGTTGCTACCGAGTTGCTGCTGCAAACCGACGCGCAAGGTTTCGATGCCTGCTCCGCCACGGCCTACGACAACGCCTGGTCTGGCGGTGAACACTTCTAGGTCGATTTGATCGGCTTTCCGCTCAATTCTGACCGAGGAAATCCCAGCATTGCTGAGCGTTTTACGAACGTACTTGCGAATTTTATAGTCTTCTTGCAAGAGTTCTGGATAGTTTTTGGGATCAGCAAACCAGCGAGAGCGGTGCTCTTGGGTAATGCCGAGGCGAAAACCAATTGGATGTATTTTTTGGCCCATAATAGTTGATGAGTTAATTGGTAATTGGTAATTGGTAATTGGTAATTGGTAATTGCTGATTACCCATTTTTTTCAACTTTAAGCTGTTTATTACCTCTTACGTTTTTCCCTGGTTAGTTTTCTACGAGCGGAGCTACTACTACGGTAATGTGACAGGTTGGCTTGCGGATTTGGTAGGCGCGACCTTGAGCGCGGGGTCTAAAGCGTTTGAGGACTGGGCCTTGGTCTGCGTAAGCTTGAGAAACTACCAGCTTGGATTTATCCAATCCAGCGTTGTGTTCGGCGTTGGCTACTGCCGATCGCAAAACTTTGACGATTGGTTCGCAGGCGCGGTAGGGCATGAATTCGAGTAAAATCAGCGCTTCTTGGTAGCTTTTGCCGCGAATTTGGTCGAGGACTCGGCGCACTTTGAAGGGGGATGTTCTGATGTAACGGGCGATCGCCTTAATTTCGGATGTGGTATCTATAGCCATTTCGATTTCGGTAATTGGTAATTGGTAATTGGGCAAAAGGTAATTGGTAATTGGTAATTTTTTTTCCGACTACCTATTACCTGTCACCTAATTCGGCTATCTTTTCGCCTTTTTATCACCACTTTTCGCGTGACCTCTAAAGGTGCGAGTGGGGGAAAATTCTCCGAGTTTGTGGCCTACCATTTGGTCGGTGAGGTAGACTGGTACGTGCTGTCTGCCGTTATGAACGGCGATAGTGTGACCTACCATTTGGGGTAGGATTGTGGAAGAGCGCGACCAAGTTTTAATTACTTGTTTTTGGCCGGCGGCGTTGAGTTTTTCGATTTTTGTCATCAGAGCATCTGCGACAAAGGGGCCTTTTTTTAGCGATCGAGACATGATTTTTTTAGTAATTCAGGAGTCATTAGTCAGAATTAAGCAGTCATGGGTCATCAGTCCTCAGTCATTAGTTAGCAGTTAATAACTAAGCACTGAAGACTGCTGACTGATGACTAGCTTTGTCTGCCGCCCTTGCCGCGCTTGGAAGCTTTGCGGCGGCGCCGGACGATTAAAGCGTCGCTGCGCTTGTTTTTGCGTCGAGTTTTTGCACCCAATGCTGGTTTACCCCAAGGAGTGACAGGCCCCGGACGTCCGATGGGAGCTCTGCCTTCGCCACCGCCGTGCGGGTGGTCTACCGGGTTCATGACGCTACCGCGAACGGTGGGTCTGCGACCTTTCCAGCGGGTGCGACCTGCTTTGCCGAGGCTGATGTTTCTGGCGTCGGTGTTGCCGACTTGACCGATGGTGGCGTAGCAGTCGGCGCGGACTTTGCGCTGTTCGCCGGATGGCAGTTTGAGCGTGACGTAGCTACCTTCTTTTGCCATTAGCTGAGCGCTGGAGCCGGCGGAGCGAACGATTTGTCCGCCTTTTCCGGGTACTAGCTCGACGTTGTGGATGCTGGTACCGAGGGGAATGTTCTTCAGGGGGAGGGCGTTACCGATTTCGATCGGCGCGTCTGGGCCTGAGACAATTACTGTACCGACGTTTAAGTTGAGCGGGTGCAGGATGTACCGTTTTTCGCCGTCTTTGTAGAACAGGAGGGCGATGCGGGCGTTGCGATTGGGGTCGTATTCTATCGCCTTGACGGTAGCGGGAATGCTGTGTTTGTCGCGGCGGAAGTCGATGTCTCTATACAGCCGTTTGTGACCGCCTCCCCGGTGGCGACAGGTGATGACGCCTCGGTTGTTGCGGCCTTGTTTGGTGTGCTTGTTGCTGGTTAGAGACTTTTCTGGTTCTGATCTGGTAATTTCAGCGAAGTCCGAGACGGTCTGTTCCCGGGTGCTGGAGGTATAAGGTCGGTAAGAACGGATGCCCATAATCGATCTATTTTAGATTTTGGATTTTGGATTTTGGATTTGACGTTTATCGATTTTAGATTTTAGGTTGAAGATTGGCGATCTTTGGTTAACTTACGAGTTTTCTGGTTCGAGAATTTCCACCAGTTAACCGCAATTTAAAATCTAAAATCTAAAATCTAAAATCCAAAATCGTCTAGACTTCTGGGAATAGGAGTTTGCGGATCGAGTCTCCGTCGGTCAGAGTTACGGTTGCTCGCTTGTAAGTAGGTTTAAAGCCGACGAATTTGCCAACTCGACGCTTTTTGCGCGGCGGGTTTTGGGTGTTGACTGCGGTGACTTTAACCTTAAATAGCTCTTCAATTGCAGCTTTGATTTGAGGCTTTGTCGCTTTGGGGGCTACGTCGAATGTGAATTGATTTAATTCCATCATTCGGGTAGCTTTCTCGGTGAGAATCGGACGCTGGATCAAATCTGCGTAGTCGCGGGGGTCGATTTTACTCACCGTAAATCTCCTGAATTTTAGCTATGGCTGTAGATGTGACGATAATTTTGTCAGCCGCGAGAACGTCGTAAACATTCAGGGAAGTTGCCAAGATGACGTTTACTAATTCGATGTTGCGTCCTGATAAGTAGACGTTTGGTTGCGGTTCTGGCAAGATTAACAGAACTTTTGTATCTGGTTCGATGCCCCAGCGGGCGATCGCACTCAGCAATTCTTTGCTTTTGGGTCTCGGAAATTGCTCTGCAAATTCTTCAACCACAATGATGTCTTCGGTGCGACTTTGGAATGCTGTCCGCAAAGCGAGACGGCGTTCCTTTTTGTTCATTTTGACTTCAAAGTCTCTCGGTTTTGGTCCGAAGATGACACCGCCGCCCCGCCACAGCGGAGAACGGATAGAACCTGCTCTGGCTCGGCCGGTGCCTTTTTGACGCCAGGGTTTGCGGCCACCGCCTCTGACTTCCGATCGAGTTTTGGTGCAAGCATTTCCTTGACGAGCGTTATTCAGTTGCCGCGTCAATGCTCTGTGAACGATGTGAGACGCATTTTCTTCTTTGGCTACGCGCAGTTCTAAAGTTGTTTCCCCAACTTCTTCGCCTTGCCAATTTCGCACTACACAGTTAACCATATCTTTTGTCCTTTGTCTGTTGTTAGTTGTCTGTTGTTAGTTGTCTGTTGTCTGTTGTCTGTCGTCTGTTGTCTGTTCTCAGGTCTTAGTTTTCAGCTCTTAGTTTTCAGCTTTTAGTTCTTAGTTATTGCTTGCTACTAACGGCCAACTACTATCTACTGACTGCTGACTACTGACTAATGACTACTGACTAACGTCCTACTTTTTTCTCAGGCACAACATTGACTAAGGCGCCAGCTTTGCCGGGAACTGCTCCCTTAATTAGCAGCAAATTCTGCTCTGTATCCACCCGGACAATTGTTAGTTTGCGGACGGTGACTTGAACGTTGCCCATACGTCCTGCCATTCTTTTCCCAGGATAAACGCGACCAGGAGTTGTTCCAGGCCCGATCGATCCGGGCTCGCGGTGGTTCTTGGAACCGTGAGACATCGGGCCTCGTTTAAAGTTGTGGCGCTTTTGAAAACCTGCAAAACCTTTACCGATGCTTGTACCGATGACATCTACTATTTGTCCCGGTGTAAAGGTATCTGCTTTTAGTTGTTGACCTAATTCAAATGAACTGGTGTCTTCCAATCGGTATTCCTGCAAGTGTCGCAGTGGATTCGCCCCCGACTTGGCAAGGTGTCCTAGTTCTGGCTTGTTGAGAGCCTTTGGTTTGACTTCGTTGTATCCAACTTGAACGGCACCGTAGCCGTCAGTTTGTTTGGTTTTGATTTGAGTTACTGTACAAGGCCCTGCTTGTATGACGGTGACGGGGATGGCTCTCCCTTCGGCGTCAAACACTTGAGTCATGCCTAGTTTAGTGCCAAGAATGCCTACAGACACGGATTTTCTTCCTTTTATTTACGCAAGAGGTTTCGGATTGCGAAGTTTTCGTCAATCCGCTTGCTCTTGTGCAGAAACATTTATTTCAGTGTTCCTGCAATTAACTGTTATCAACCAACAGCCTTCCTCGGTGTTTAAAATTTGAGTTTTAAATTTGGGAGCGAGCTTGTGGAAGTCTTGCAAGGGTTGAGATTCGCGGCTTTTTACCTGCTAGATCTCCGAGTTTTGTCTCGGTCTTGCTTGTTTGCGCCAGGACTTGAGCAGCAAACTACTCAGTATCCTTTACGGCGACAATTCACAATAGTACATGAAGTGTTTGCCGTTTGTCAAGGCCGGGATGAGAATTTTTCGGCTCAACTTTAGGATTTATAATATTTCCAGCTCGCAAGCAGCGATCAACCAAATGTAAGATAGCAGGCAAGACAAATTTATGGGACTGATTACGACGGGATCTGATCTGATTCGGGATTTGGAAAAGTCGGGGTCGCTGGCCCTGTACGTTCCTTTAGAGGGAGGATTTGAGGGGCGCTACCTGCGGCGGCTGAGGGCTGCGGGCTACGGTGGGTACACGATTTCGGCGCGGGGTTTGGGTGATTTGGCGATGTATTTGACGGGGGTTCACGGGGTGCGGCCGCCGCATTTAGGCAAGAAAACTACTGGCAATGAATCGGCTGTGGGTTATACGTACTACGTGCCGCCGATTTTGCAAACTCAATTAGACAATTTGCCACCTAAAGCAAAAGGACTGGTGCTGTGGATTATTGAAGGGCAGATTTTGTCGAGTCAGGAGATTGAGTATTTGACTGTTTTGCCGACGTTAGAACCGCGAGTTAAAATAGCAGTTGAGATGGGGGGCGATCGAGCTTTTAGCTGGAAGCCACTTAAAGATGCTTTAGTTGCAGCTTAAATTCCGGGATTTGCGATCGCAAATCAACTAAAAAAACGCAGCGAGCAACTAAAGCTCAACAGCTTCTGCTCGCTGGTTTTGATATTTTTGGGAAAAACTTAATTAACAGGAAAAATCTTATGCTTCAGAATCGCGATTATACCATCATCATTGACAAAAGCGGCAGTATGTACACAAAAGACCAGATGGGCGGTAAAACTCGGTGGGCGCTCATGCAAGAATCGACGATCGCATTGGCGAATAAATGCGAAGAACTTGATCCTGATGGCATAACAGTTTATGTGTTTTCCGGTCGCTTCAAGCGCTACGACAACGTAACATCCGCTAAAGTCGTGCAAATTTTCCAAGAAAACGAACCTTCGGGAACTACGAATTTAGCTGCTGTTCTGCAAGACGCTCTGAACAGTTATTTTCAGCGCAAAGCATCCGGTAAGACCAAGCAAAATGGGGAAACAATATTAGTGGTGACGGACGGGGAACCTGACGATCGCAAAGAAGTGATGAAAACGATTATAGAGGCTTCTCGTAAGCTCGATCGAGATGAAGAGTTGGCGATTTCTTTCATTCAAGTAGGGAATGCGCCGGAAGCTACTAAGTTTCTCAAGATATTGGATGACGAACTGCAAAGCGCTGGGGCTAAATTCGATATCGTTGATACTGTCACGATGGATGATATTGAAGGAATGACCCTGACAGAGGTATTGCTGAATGCAATAACTGATTAAGGAGGCGGGCGAAGTTTCCGTGATTATATTATTGGGGTTAGTTAGCCCAGCAGCATTTTTTAGGGGGTTTAAGTTATGGAATCTATCGAGCGCCTGTTAGGTGAACTTAAGGCAGAGTATCAAGCATCTCAAAAAAATGCTGAGTTGAAAAGTCCGACACCGGTGCAAGCACAAACGCCTTTGCCACAAGCAGCAATGCCGTCAAATCAAACATTTGAAACATCAGATATAAATTTGTATGCTGGTTCTTTGGATAAGGATTTAGCTCAAATTAAGGCTGAGTACGAAGGGCAAAATCAAGCTCAGGAAGTGGCTTCACAGCAACCGCTTATAAATTTGTATGCTGGTTCTTTGGATAAGGATTTAGCTCAAATTAAGGCTGAGTACGAAGGGCAAAATCCAGCTCAGGAAGTGGCTGCACTGGAACCGCTTAAGGCTGAGCACGAAGCGCAAAATCAAGCTCAGGAAGTAGCTTCACTACAACCGCAACCAGCAGAAAAAGTCGCGGGGCCGCAGTTGGACGTACAAACGCACAGACAGAAAGTTAGGCAAGCTCAGGTTTGGCTGAAAAAGTTGGATAAGAATTCCGATGAGGGATATTGGTTCGATCAGTTTGCTTTTAGGTATTCTTCGAGGATAGATGCGGCGATCGACTATTTGCAAGCTGTGAATGAGTTTGATTAATTGAACTACACGGTATTCACAATTTGTAAGGCTGTTTTTTGGTTAATTGCCATCTTTATTTGTTGTAAGGACACGGCAGTGCTGTGTCTTTACAAAGCGTAAAATAAATATCATTTGTATCACGCGGGATTTAGGAGACGGCAGTGCCGTCTCCCTACAAATCGCCAGCAAATAAATATCATTTATAGGAACACAGCACAGTTATTTCCTGTGGGTGCGACAACCAGGGCGAGGATTGCTCCTATACTAAATTTTTGGACACAGATGTAGGATTCAACAAAAACAAAGCCGCCTTTTTTGCTGTATCTTCAGATAGCTGAATTTGTTTTAACTCAACAATACCTTCACTGATAAAAGTATCTCTCAAAGCAGCTTTTTCTCCGCTGTTAAAAGTCGTTTCGTAAAACACTTCTCGAATTCCAGCCGCAATGACTAATTTCAAACAATAGATACAGGGTTCTAAGGTGACGTAAATACTAGCCCCAGCAGTAGATATACCGTGTTTTGCAGCTTTGGCGATCGCATTTGCTTCAGCGTGAACCGCCCTTGATGGCAAAGTTTTACTGGCGTCGCAGCTACTCAAACCAGGATAGCAGAAGCCTTGAGTAGTACAGTGTGCCGAACCTGACGGCGAACCGTTGTAACCCGTTGCTAAAACTTGCTTGTTTTTAGTTATCACCGCGCCTACAGGAAAAGCCAGACAAGTCGATCGAGTAGCGGCCAATTTTGCTAACATTAAGAAGTATTCTTCCCAATTTGGTCTTTGAAATTTTTTATTCATAAGCTGCTGTATTCTCTTCTGTGTCAAAACGTTTTTGAGTTGTTTCAAAGCATCTTCATAAGTCTGGAACTGAACTTCAGCAATTAGTGTAGGGATACCAAGTGGAAATCGTGATATATTTTTATATTGCTCATAAATAATAATAATAGGAATGTTATTTGTTTCAGCATAAGCTAGCTCCATTCCCACACCAAAAGAGAAGGAACCCATATAAGCAATAACTAAATCTGATGTACTAACCTGATATTTGTCTCTCTCAAATACTTGGCTAGGACTAACATCAGGGTTGTTTATGGGATCGCTGTACATATGCGGAACATAAGCTTGAAAACCTATTTCCTGGCAAAGCAAACCAATGGCTTCATAGAAAGTCTTGACTTCTACTGGTTTCTCAATTCCTGTTAAAGCACCAGATATATATACTTTGCTCATTGATATTTACGCTCTCTCAACATTATTATTTTGGAACAGAGGTTGCTTTAGGGGTGGGTGCTATTTGTGTCTTTGGTGTGATGATTGGTTTTGGATCAAAAGAAGGTGGCGAAGAAGGTCTCAATGCTAGCCATGCTGGAATACCTACCACAAGTGTTGCTAATGCCCCGATAATCCCAGCCCACACTGTCGCATCCCACTGTGGCAAATACTTAAAAACTAAACGGTAGCGGATAGATTTTTTTTTAAGCTCATCCTTGGCTGTTTGATATCCTGATGATGCCTCTAACACTTTCCAAATCTCCTCAGGCTCTCCTTTTCGCCAACGATTTTGTGGATCGTTTATCCAAGCTTTAAGCTTCGAGGGGATTGAGTCTCCAGGAATAGCATCAGTAACAAGCTTACCAGAATCATCACTCTTCTTAGCAGAAGATGGTGACGTTAATCTATGAACTCTTAAATATGCAATAGTTTCACCTACTTCAATTAGTATATCGTTGTCAGATAAATTATGGAGAGCAATAGCCAAAATGCCTCCATAATTAGGATTAACTCTTGTTCCAATATGTCCTAGACCTTGGGATACTAGCTTTACTTTTGAATGAAGAGAGCCACATAAATAATTACCCAGAAATACTGATTCATTAGTCCATGTTATAGCAGTTTTTCTGCTCGGAATTTTAATAAATTTCTTATCATCCTGATCGGTAAAAAGCAAGCGTTGTGGCTCTTGAGTCGGTTGAGCTATGTTAAATGTATAAGCATATTCACTTGCCGTTAGGTGTAAACAGCAACCTGTGATGCTATCTTCTTTCCCTTTGAAAGGATAAATAAATATACCTCTACCTAGCTCGTTGATAATATCCCACTCGCTTAGAACAGACATAAACTATTTCCTCTTCTTTAAGTTTAGGACACTTAAATTTATCGATCCTGAATATATTTTTTACCAGTTTCAAGGCAGCCAAAAGCCTTCTGGATTTCCAGCCCTAAGTAACCTGAATGTTCAGGCTGTATAGCTGGAGAATTAGCGCAAATCTGTCGTAATAGTTTGAGAGGGTCTCTGCCACTATAATGCTTGGTAATCTCACCACTGCCAGGAGTTGTTTGGGAAACAACTATTGCTTTATCCTCCACTTTAATTAAAAAGTTTCCCACAGGATCGCAATCAGAATAGCGTGGATCAAAATAACGCCTACGTTCTGCATCAACAATTTTTTGGTAGTGCTGGTTGATAATCCGGTCAACTGAATCGAAAGTATCATCGTAGATATGAGCGCTCTGACTAATGGTAATCAGTGGGCCCATCTTTAGATTGTACTCCGATCGCTCACCGATCGCATCTCGAATGTGTTCCTGCAACTTTCGCAATCCTATAGCGTTAGCGGGCCAAGCACTAAACATATCGTTACTGCGGAAAGTAGCAGTCATTGACAGTTCGTTATCCACAACTCTTAGCCAGATATGGTTAAGGCATGGACTGCCACCTGAATCGTGATCGGCTACATCCCACAGCGACATAACTGCACTAGCAGCGTCTATCTCACCTATCAACTTCTTAATAACTTGTTCAATTTGGTCGCGTCCACCAAACCAAGAACGAAGACGCTGCCCATATGTGTATTTAACACCTTCTCGTTTCCGAGAATCATCTAATATTTGTGAAACGTATTCTTGAATAAAAGGACGGTCAATGGGTAGATAATTTGGCTCGGGAAAATAAAATCCTGGTGGCTCATCTTTCACCACAGCTATTAAATCAATTAATTCTTGCCATTTGCCATCGTAGCCAGTCGGTCGAATTGTACCTGTTGTTTTGATGCGATGAATAATTTTAACCCAAGTTTCTGCAATCGTTGTTCCTTCTATCCGATGACCGTAACGAGGTCCAGGTTGAATAGTAGGAACGCTTTCAGATACATCGAATTTTAGGGGGCCATCGCTCCACGGTTCAATTAGGTCGCGCTGCGCGTAAGATTTGACCCAGCTTACAGCTTCAGAAATGGATTTGGCTTCTACTGGTTCCTCTATAGATTGCCGTAATTGTTCTAAAGCACTAGCTGGAATTTCAATATCAATATACCCAGTAATGGAAGACCGAATCACCCAACATTTTCGTCCGGTATCACTGGTACCTTCTGTGAATCCGTGACGGAAAAAGTCCAGTAGGCAATTACATCCACCAGCATTGAGGTCTTCTTTTGTAGCGTTCATGATTACTAAAAAGCGGACATGAGGATTGCATAAAAGATTCCGAATCAGAAAGCTAATTCCACGAGTAGAACTGTAAAGCTGTCCAATCACAGCAAACTCATGGGCGTGAAGGTGTTTGGCGATCGCTTGCTTTACAGTCCATCCAGTCACTACAGCGGTTTGACCAGTTCCGCAAATCAGTTGGTTTGGCTTGTGTAGTGGTTTGTACTGGAATAGGGTTGCCTGCTGACTCATTGCTGTGATGGTTGACTACAAGTCAAAAAAAACTGCTAGAACACATTACCAGACTGTGGGGACACTTTTGCCAAAAATTTCTAAAGTCAGAGGTCCTGTACCCCTTTTTGTTTTTGAAGGAGCGATCGCAGCATATTCTTGAGGTTGTAAATGTTTGCCGATCGCACTTTTTACAGTCCAGCCACTGACAATGGCTGTTTGCCCCGTTCCGCAAATTAATTGATTTGGTTTGTATAGGGGTTTGTACTCAAATTTATTGACGAGATTTGTGGCTGTCATGGTTTACCGTTTTTTGCACCGCGTACTACTATATCAATAGTTTGGAAGGTTTGAAGAGGCGATTAATCATGTTTCTGCTGCTGCAACAATTTGTTATGCTGCGTCAACGCAGATCGTTGCCTGAATGTCTTTTACAGCGAGATCCTTCACCGGAATTGAAATCACAAATTCTGTACCTTGACCTAAAGTTGAGTTGACTTCTAGAGTTCCAGAGTGTTTCTGGACTACGATTTGACGAGCGATCGCCAATCCTAGCCCTGTTCCTTGCCCCACTCCTTTGGTTGTAAACAGATGCTCAAAGATTTTTGGCTTCACCGCATCCGTAATACCCATCCCATTATCCTGAATTCGGATCACTGCCTGAGATTCCGACAATTGCGTCTTGACAGTAATCTGGTTGGGGTTGGCTTTGATCTGAGCAAAACTGCGTCCTTGATTTGATTCCTCAAGGGCATCGATCGCATTTGCCAGCACATTCATAAATACCTGATTCAACTGTCCGGCAAAGCATTCTACCTGTGGCAGATCCCCATAGTCTGTGATGACTTGAATTTCCGGGCGAGATTCGTTGGCTTTAAGGCGATGCTTGAGTATCAAGATCGTGCTGTCAATGCCGTCGTGGATATTGTAATGAATGGGGCGATCGCAATCCGAACGGGAGAAGGTTCTTAAACTGGTGCTGATTGTGTGAATGCGATCGACTCCTTCTTGCATCGAATCGATCAGCTTGGGTAAATCCTCTTGTAAATATTCCAAATCTATTTCCTCCACGACTGCCTGTAGTGAGGCACTTGGATAAGGGAGTTCTTTTTGGTATAACTCAATTAGTTGAAAGAGGTCTTTAATATACTCCTGAGCAGGTTTCAGATTGCCAGCAAGAAAGCAAAGCGGGTTATTAATTTCGTGCGCGACACCCGCGACTAAATTGCCCAAA
This sequence comes from Microcoleus sp. S13_C5, assembly GCF_036700845.1. Classification (NCBI taxonomy): domain Bacteria; kingdom Bacillati; phylum Cyanobacteriota; class Cyanophyceae; order Oscillatoriales; family Microcoleaceae; genus Microcoleus; species Microcoleus sp. S13_C5. The sequence continues at coordinate 45,367 of NZ_JAUBPR010000022.1, read as the reverse complement.
GCAGACATCTTTTCGGTGTGGACTAAATGAAGCTGAGACTGTTGCAGTTGTGTAAGTGCGGCTTCTAAATCAGCCGTTTGCTCAGCTACACGCTGTTCGAGATTTTTAGTTAACTGCCGTAGCTGCAAATGAGTTTTCACCCGTGCTAGCATCTCCTTTTCTTGAAAGGGTTTGGTGATGTAGTCCACAGCACCCAGGACAAATCCTTTCTCCTTACTGTCGGCATCGGAGAGAGCGGTCATAAAAATGATGGGAATACTGGCTGTTTTCGGATCTGCCTTCAGACGTTTGCAGGTTTCAAAGCCGTCAATTCCTGGCATTTGAACATCGAGCAAGATCAGATCGGGAGGATAAACCTGGACTCGCTTAAGAGCGCGATCGCCGTTGATTGCGGTTGCTACTTCGTACCCCGCATCACTTAAGGTTTCACAAACCACTTCTAAATTCGCAGGGGTATCATCCACCACCAGAATTAATTCAGGACTAGACATCGGCTTTCTTCTCTGTGAGGTGTTGTTGTAGCAACTCTTCAATTTCTTCGGCTTTAAATTGCTTGGCCAGTCGAATAATTTGTGAGGTAAAATCTGCGTAGCCAGGGTTAGAGCCAGCAATCTGCTCTGTGTGCGATCGTAGCCGTTTTAAGTTGCCTTTTTGTGCCATTTCTAGTAAGGTCTTTAACTCAACGGGGGAAGGAATAATACTCCCTTCTCGATTTTCTAATGCAGTCGTTGGAATGGATGAACCAGACTCGTTGGAGGCTGTAATTTCATATTTCCATTTTAATTCTAAATGAGTGGCTAAGAGGTTAAATAATTCACTGATTTCCACTGGCTTTGCTAAGAAATCATTTGCCCCTGCATCTAAACTCATCTGTCGATAGGCTTGTGATACTGATGCGGAAGAGACAATGATCTTCTGCGGTTGCAAATCCTTTGCACTGCGAATTTGTTTGAGCAGTTCAAAGCCATCCATAACTGGCATCGCCAAGTCTGTAATCAATAAGTCAGGTTGAGACTGTCGTATTTTTTCCAATCCTGCTTGTCCATTTTCTGCCTCAGTCAGTTGGAATCCGAGCGGCTCTAACAAGTTGACGAGAACGGCTCGGTTTTCCCAACGATCGTCTACCACCAGAATGCTGCGTCGTTGTCCTTCGTAACCAATAATTTGTTTTCCAGTTGTGATGGAGTTTTGCTCGGCCCAATCTGCGGCGATCGCCAGTTCCACCTCAAAAAAGAATTCACTGCCGACTCCGGGTTGGCTTTTAACTTGGATTTGTCCGTTCATAAGTTGGACAATCCTTTGGCTGATCGCCAATCCTAAACCCGTGCCCTCGGCTTGGCGCTGGCGATCGCCCACTTGTTCAAAAGCATGAAAAATTTTATCCAAATGATGGGGCGCAATTCCTACGCCCGTATCTTCAACTTGAAATTTGAAAGAGCGAGTGGATGGATTGAGAGGATTCTCAACTACGGCAACCTTGAGGGTGACAGAACCTTTGTCGGTGAATTTAATCGCATTTCCCACCAAGTTGAGTAACACTTGACGCAGCCGTTTTTCATCCACAAAAATCCCTTCAGGCAACTGCGGATCGGGATTGTAAACAAAATCAATGCCTTTTTGGTCGGCACGAATGCGACAGATTTCAGCGACACCTTGGAGGAATGAGGGAAAGTGAATCGCTTGAGGTGTGAGTTCTAATTTACCAGCTTCAATTTTGGACAAGTCCAACACATCGTTAATCAGGGTCAGCAAATGAGAACCACACTGGTGAATGATTTCTACCCCATGACGTTCTTTCGCTGGCAACGCTTTGGATCGGTTGAGGATTTGAGCATAGCCCAAAATACCGTTGAGCGGCGTGCGGAGTTCGTGGCTCATGTTGGCAAGAAAATCACTCTTTGCTTTGTTGGCATTGTCTGCTGCTTCCTTTGCATACTTGAGTTCGGCGGTGCGTTGTTCAACTCGCTGTTCAAGCTGCTGGTTAGTTTGCTCTAGCGCGGTGAAGGAATCGCGCAACTGCTGCGCCATTCGGTTAAAGGATTGAGCAAGTACACCCAGTTCTTTAACGCCAGAGGTTTCGACGTTTTGGTCTAGTTTTCCTTCGGCGATCGCTTCCGATGCGTGACTGAGCAGCAAAATGGGTCGAGCAATCCAGCGCGAGGTGTAGATACCCAAAACTGTTGCCAGTGCTAATGCGCCTAAGCACAGCCAAATCGTGTTGACTGTGTTGGCATTAATTCGTCCCATGAAATCTGATTCGGGCATGGCGACGACTACGAGCCAGTCCAATCCCCATTCGTCGTGCCAGGGAGTTACTTGAACAAACTGCCACTGATCCTGGAGCTGAAAGTCTAACTGCTGGACGGTTTGAATGGTTTTGAGAGCGCCGAAGCGATCGCGGAGATACTTGGAGGTGGCTTGAATTAGGGCGTCCTTACTCTCAAAGCCCCGCAGTCGTTGAGGTTTGCCGTTCGTCACTGAAAACACGGGCGCATCGCTAGAACTGGCAACGATAAATCCGTTGCGCTCCAGAATGAACACCTTGCTGGATTGACTAACCTTAATTTTACGTAAAAAGTCACTAATTTGCGAAAGGCGCTGCTCCACTCCCACGCTGCCGATCAACTGACCATTCTTGTTATAGATGGGGCGACTCGTGGCGATCGACAACGGGTAGTTATTAGTCTCCCATTGATAGATCGCGCTCCACCCGGGCTTGCCGGTTTCGACACCTTTGGCGTACCAACCTTCCTTCTGGAACTGATACGCTTTGGTGATTTCAAACATTTTAGTGGGCTTGCTTTGGTCATTCGTAATGTAGTTGTACAAATCAGGATTGCCGTACCGCTTCGGTAGCACCAGGCTAATGTCAGGATTGCCGTGATTGGGAATGGTTGACTCGCGGTAATATCCCGATGCGATAAAGTCGCCCGTTTTAGAGCCGTAGAGGATATAGCCAACGTTATAGGTTTTTACCTGCTTGGCAAAGAATTGAGCTAGGCGATCGGCATCCTGTAAGTTCAACAATCCCAGGTCAATTTGCTCGCCGTTGATTTGGGTCAAATAGCGGGTTGCAGCGGCATAGCTGTCGAGGTGCTGATCCACACGGTTACTCACCTCCGTTTGCAAGTTAGTCGCTAGTTCATTCACTGCTTTTTGTCCATTTCGCAGCGACAGATACCCTGTTAATCCTACGGCCGCGAAGATTTGCAGGATGAATGGAACAACCAGACCGGTTCGCAGGGGAACCTTACTAAAGCCTTTAGCAACAGCAATTGTGGACTTCGATAGCATAGCGTTCAAAACAGTAAATATAGGCTACAGGCCTTAGAGTTCCCAAACCTGGCTTAGATGCACCAGACTTTATCGGCAATAAAGAGGCAAAATATCGGCTCCCTGTTGGACTTCTAAAAAAGCATGGCGGTTCAAGTTCTCTAGCGTCAAATTTCGGACTACCTGATAGCTGAAATAGACACCGACGCTGACAATTAATGTCGTAACTCCAACGACGAGTCGCATTAGCAAGTTGCGAGTTGCTTTCTCTTTTTCACGGAGAGCGACAATGGCTGAGTTGGTTGATGTGCCGTTGGTTGGTGAAGTGGCCCGGAGGCGGTTATCAGCTTTGATCTGTTAGCATACTGTTTTTTTTAGTAGATGAGGCGATCGTTCTGGCTCCAATTTAAAGGCGATCGCACTCCACCAAAAATCTCTCAACCCCATTCCAATCGAAGACTACCGCTTACAGAAAATCGCAGATAAAGCCCATCGCTTCTAGTCGTGGGATGAATCTGCTGACCCTTTAGGGTCAGTCCTTTTCAGTCTACGCCGCAGTCCCCTAATCAGATGTTAACTGTATCAATACTTAAAAGTTACCTGTAGGTCGATCTTAAACTCGATTTGATCGTTCCCACATTCTCATTCAACCCAATCTTAAGCTAAAGTTTCTCACCTGGAGTTTCTCTTTTTATGGTTTTAATAAATTATTTTAACAAATTCCTCAAGCCAACAATTCACTTACGGCTACGCTAAAACCTGCAAGCACACTTTGACTGTTAACAACTTCATCGGCATTAAACAACCGCCAGCTTTGCCCCCCATTGACAAATATTAATCTAGCTTCAGGAAACAGCAACCAAACTTCTAAACATCCAGATTCCAAATATTCCTGAGCTTTGGCAAATAACTCTTCGCCACTATCTTCGGGGGAAGCAACTTCCGCTATCAAAGGAAAACTTTGGGAAAATGCTGTAAAATTGCCTGATTGTGGCAGCAGTTCAGGAGTAATGTAAGCAACATCGGGACGGCGACCCTGTTTGCTAGTGCGGCAAAGGACTTCTGTAAGAACTTCTCCTCCCTGTCCGCTGGAATTTTTGTAATTTCTCCAGGAGGTAGATAATTTAGATTGAGCGAGACCGTGCTTGAATGTCATTCCTGTTTTCTCCACTAAGTTGCCGTCAACCCATTCCATTCTATCAGGAGGGTTGACTAAAAAATCTTCAAGAGATATGACTTTTTCTGGCTTAGATTGTGGGTGATTTTCAGGGATATTTTCTAATTTTGTATGAGATTCTGGGTCGGAGTTTTGGTCGGCATTTTTTGGTATAATTATAGTAGCTGTCATGCTCGTAACCTCGGTTTAACGATTATAATTGTACAAGCGATCGCTCTCGATCGCATCTTTATGATGTTATTAAACTTAGTAGATTTTGTCTGGTCAACTTAGCCCGACAATTTATATATCATAGCAATTAAGAAAGGTGACTTTCATGATTCTCTCAAACCGTTTTTCTGAAGCCCTCACCTATGCCGCCGAATTACACGCTACCCAACTTCGCAAAGGTTCGGGCGTTCCCTACATTGCCCATTTGTTGGGTACTGCTAGTATAGCTTTAGAATATGGGGCTTCGGAAGATGAGGCGATCGCAGCTTTGCTTCACGATGCGATCGAAGATCAAGGTGGCGCCACCACCCGCGAAGCCATCCGCCGCCGCTTTGGCGATACCGTCACAGCGATTGTAGACGGCTGTACCGACAGTGACGCGACGCCGAAACCCCCTTGGCGACAGCGAAAACAAGCTTATATCGATCGCATTTCTACAGCTTCGGGCTCAGTGAGATTAGTCTCGGCTGCTGATAAACTTTATAATGTTCGATCGATCCTGAAAGATCTCCGTCAATTAGGAGATACTGTTTGGGAACGCTTCAAAGGTGGCAAAGACGGTTCTCTCTGGTATTATCGTTCTTTAGTAGAAGCATTCCGCCAAGCTGAGTTAACGCCTATAGTTGAAGAATTAGACCGCACAGTTTTAGAACTGGAACAGTTTTCTGAACGCTGAAGACTGAAGGTAAAAAGCACTAATTATCAATTACCAATTACAGTCAAAAAATGGCAAATCTTCGCTTAGAAAATATTACCCGACGCTACCAAAACGTCACCGCGATCGAAAACATCAGCTTCAAAATCCCGGACGGGGAATTTTGGGTATTAGTCGGGCCATCCGGCTGCGGAAAATCTACAATTATGCGGACAATTGCAGGTTTAGAAACTGCAACTTCTGGAAATCTTTACATCGGAGATAATTTAGTTAACAACATTCCGGCGAGACAGCGGGACGTTGCAATGGTGTTTCAAAATTACGCGCTTTATCCGCACATGACTGTCGCAGAAAACTTGGCTTTTGGATTGCGGATGCGGAATGTTGACCCGACTAAAATTCAAGAACGAGTTGAGACAGTCGCCCGATCGCTCTCGATCGACCACCTCCTCAAGCGTAAGCCCAAACAGCTATCAGGCGGACAGCAGCAGCGGGTCGCACTCGGAAGGGCGATCGCCCGCGAACCGAAAGTATTTCTTTTAGATGAACCGCTTTCTAACCTCGATGCTCAACTGCGAGATGACACTAGAGCCGAACTCAAACAACTGCATCAACGGCTGGGAATTACCACAATTTACGTCACCCACGACCAAGTGGAAGCGATGACTTTAGCTGATAAGATTGTAGTCTTAAATGGGGGAAAAATTCAACAAATTGGAGAGCCGCAAAGCATTTATGCCAAACCCGCTAACCGCATGGTTGCCACATTTTTAGGCAATCCCGCCATGAACATTTTACCTGCAATTTATACTAACGAATCCTTTCAAGTAGGAAATCAAGCTTTAGTCTGTCCGCCCTCTATTCAGAAAAAATTGCAGGCGAGAGAAGGACAAGGATTTGATTTGGGCATCCGTCCAGAAAATATAGAAATCTTTACGCCACAAACAGCGGAAGATGATGATTTGAAAACCGATGTTTGGGCATTAGAAAAAGTCCCTCTTGATGTAGAGGTAAAAGTAGTGGAACCTCTGGGGCGAGAAACTTTAATTCGGGCGAGTTTGCCTTTGTTGAGTGCTGAAACTACTGTACAGTTACAAATACCTGCGAGTGTTCGCTTGCGATCGGGCGATCGGCTGACGGTACAGCTTGACTTCGATCGACTATTTATATTTGACCCTTCCACCGGCGAGGCGCTGTATCCTTAACTGGATTGAACAGGACTTACGCACGGGTAATCAGCCACCGGGTTTTTTTAGTTGCAGTGCCTAAGTCCTGTTCAATCTAAAATCTAAAATCTAAAATCTAAAATAGACTGAGCCTTGCAGTGGGAAAGTCTCGATTCGCAGTTACAAAAGTTTACACTTGACATTTATTAATTTCCGAAGTAATGATACGATTAGTATTGGCACAACGGCAAAACGTCCCCCAAAAGCTGATATTTCCTGCTGACTTGGGGCCCTCGCTACCCACAAGACAAGCATCTTCGCGCTAAAAAGCGACTTTACGCCCCGACTTGGGAGCAACTAGCGAAGCAAAAACTCAGAAAAACGTTCTAGCGGCATTTTTAGATGAATCCCGACAACCTGCCTCAAATGCTGCAAACAGGATTTCACCTAACTTTAGGTGCAACTTCCTTTTTAATTGAGACATTGCAAGATCCTCTGAAGCGAGAAGAAAATCTTGACAAACTGAAGTCTGATTTGGGCCAGCTAGCTGATGAGCTGCTGGAAAAAGGAGAAATGACTGAGCGAGAAGCCCGGAATTTTGTAGATACTATTTTCTCTCAACCGGGCGATCGGGAGAATGCAGACAGCGAATCTGTCTCGCCCAAGCAATCAGATGCAGCGACTGATGCTCCTCCCGATTCGGTTGTACAGCCTAACGTAAAGCTAGAGATTCAAGAATTAACTGCACACATGGCAGCGCTGAGGGCCGAGTTGGAAAATTTGCGCGCCGAAAATTCCCAGTATTAAAGAATCAAGAGTCTTTAACACAGCCGGAGTTTACTTGCCAACTTAATTTAAGAGAACCAAACTTTAGTCATTTTCCCATTTTTCAGAACCGATCAGGTCGGCGATGCGATCGCGCAGCAAGAAGTCGCATTTTTCTAATTCGCACTCTACACAAGCCCATTCCCGAGGCGGAATGAATTGGCACAGGGTATAGATGGGCTGTTGGCGGCTGAGTACGCCCTCATGCACGAGGTGACGCGCTTCATCTTGGATCACATCTAAAGAGTATTGGATTTGGGGAATAGTGGAGTGAATCATAATGCGCCCTCAATGTTTTACTAAAAAAATTTATGGCCCTGGTAATAATATAGTCCAAACTTACGAATATGGAAGTTAAATTTTGTCCGTATACAGCTATACAATTCACTGCCGTAAATAAAAATAATTTATACGAATCATCAGTAAGTGATGGGATCTGTCTTAGGATGTTGAGAAGCAGCACATTTTCCCAACTACCAAGCGGATCTGCTGGAAAGCTCAATTCAGAACTTAGGAACCCGCATCCAATTCCCAGTTTCCGGATACTTCGCCACCAAAGGCAGAATTTCTCGCCCGAAACCGGGTTGATGAATTTAACTCCTAACGCAGCAAGCAGCAAAGGAAAGATTCAGAAGTCGGGCAACTCAACTATTACCAGTTCCGTCAATGCCGAATAGCACTTCTAGAACAAGAGATTGCGCTGCCGGCATCTGCCCAAAACAAAATACATAAGGAATACTGGGAGGCAAGTGTGGCAAAAATTGCTCTAAAACGTAGGGACTGCCGTAAATTAACACAGCTTGCAGTTCTCCGGTTTTTAATAATTTCTTAAACCAATCTTGAGCTGCTTGGGTCAAACCAGCACTGCCTCGGAAGCAATTGCCACGAATGAAAATTTGCAGCAGTGTCGGAGAAAAATGCTCTGCACCTGTATTATCAGCGATCGCACCTGTGCGATCGTCAATCAGTTGCAATTCGTAACCAAACTGTTCGGGAAGGGCGATCGCCGGAGTGTGGTTGCCCAAAAACTCGCATCCCAAAACATCATCTACAATAATCAAATTCCGCAAAAGCTGGTTTTCTGGGGGCTTTTTCGCTAAAGGCAGAGAACCTCCAAATTTCAAAGAATCTCGCAAAATATCGGCAGCAGTTGACCTTGCCTGTGGATTTGCCAGCAAACTTAAGTCGATCGACTCCATGGATTGTAAATTCTTACTCCCCCCGTGAGCAAGGGGGGGTTGGGGGGGGTCAGAAATCGACAAACCCACCTTTATTTTCGCTTTCCAAATTCGCTTGACAGATTCCTTGATTTGTAATAAGGAAATCCGCCCTTGAGTGACAGCTTCGCAGACAGCGAGAATCGCCCCTTCCGGGTCAAGTGGCATCAGCAAAACATCAGCACCAGCCTCAGCAGCTAAAACAGCAGCTTCATTAGCGCCGTACTTATTGGCGATCGCACCCATCACCAAAGCATCCGTCACAATCAAACCTTCAAATCCCAACTCTTCTCGCAGCTTCCCAATCAAAATTTTTCGAGAAAGAGTAGCAGGAAACTCCGCATCCCAAGCCGGAATCAGTAAGTGAGCACTCATCACAGCATCGACCCCAGCAGCCATCGCCTCAACAAAAGGAGGCAACTCAACCTCAGCCAATCTCGCTGGCGAATGCGGCAAAACCGGCAATTCCAAGTGAGAATCAACCGCCGTGTCCCCGTGACCGGGAAAATGCTTAGCTGTAGTCAAAACCGGGTGTTCGCCTGCGCCCCGAATAAAAGCAGCGGCTAATTTTGCGACAATTTCCGGTGTCTCGCCAAAAGCGCGGACGTTAATCACGGGATTGTCGGGATTGTTGTTAACATCAACCACTGGTGCGAGAATCCAATTTAGACCGATCGCCCTAGCTTCGATCGCAGTGACAGCGCCCATTTGTTCAGCATATCGATCGCCCTTACCTGCATCGTGTCGCGCCACTTCAGCAATCGCCATCGGCGGCCCGAACCAAGTCGCCCCCGCGAACCGCTGGCCGACACCTTCCTCAATATCAGCCGCCAGCAGTAGCGGAAACTTGGCCCAAGACTGCAATTGGTGCGATCGAACTGCCAACTCCGCAGCACTTCCCCCGACCAAAATCACCCCGCCGACGCCTAACTTTTCCAGATAATAGCGGAGTTTGCTAGCAGTTGGTTCCCATTCGGGATAGCGAATTTGGTGGTCGAACAAGCAGCCAGAAGCGCGCACCACGAACATCTGGGCCACCAGTTCTGGTAAGGAAAGATTGTCAATCATGTGTAATTGCTAATTGTTGACTGTTGACTGTTGACTGTTAACTATTGACTACCTTCAGACACTAATCCTCGTCTGCTTCTAAATCATCATCATCATCATTTTCATTGCCATCCGCTAATTCTTCGTCATCAAACATACCCGGTTTGCGTTCGGCAGAAAGCTGATTCAGCAGTATCAGCATTTTATCGCCCCGTTCCAAAGAATGGTCTTCGAGAAATACTACTTCCGGCGTCCGGCGCAGTTGCAATCGTTGGCCCAACTGGCTGCGGACGTAGCTAGTTGCAGATTTCAAACCCTCCATAGTCTCAGCCTTTGCCTCATCAGTACCGTAGATGCTGACAAAAATTTTTGTATGCTGAAGGTCTCCCGAAACAATTACATCGGTAACGCTAACCATACCGGCACCTACCCGATCGTCCTTGATTCCATTCAGCAACATCAGGCTGACTTCCCGTTTAACCATTGAAGCTACACGCTCAATGCGACGACTTGTAGCCATAGCACCTACTCCTCTACTTTCCTAATCAGCCGTTTTTATCCCGATCCATAATTGTAGCGCGATCGGTCAGGGGTTTTACGGGCGATCGTCCGAGTTAGGGGTGAGATACAGCTTAGAGTAAAAAAATGTTTGATTGCCTATAGGTGAATATATAGCTAATATAGAGAGGTAGAGTGAGAGACAGCTTAGAGTAAAAAAATGTTTGATTGGATGGTCAAAACCGTAGCCGATGCTTCAGGGGTAACTAACCAGCTAAAGATAGCTGAATGGGCAAGATTGAACAGGACTAACCCTTTCGATATGGGAGCCAAAAACTACCAACGATGTCTTCATGACTTAGGGTTAGGCGGAAAATATCATGAACTTGAATATAAGAAAGATGGAGGCTTACAATATCAATAATTTGGCCAGTAATTACCTTAATTACGCTTCATAGTTCTCCATTTTATTATCCCTAATCAATCAATCAAACAGAAATATTCCTTGTTAAAATTCCTTTATCGCCGTGTTTTTTTAGGAAATGAAAATTATGGAAAAAGAATTTACAATCGGTCAAAAAGTCCGAGTTGTGGCGATGCCACCTTACGTTAAAACTGCCGAACCGATGCCGATGCTGCGGCCGGCGAATTTAATTGCGATTGGCGCTGAAGGCGTTGTGATCGATCGGCGTCCCGGCAATTATTGGGGCATTCGCTTTGAAAAAGGTGCTTTTCTGTTAGACAGTCAGTACATTGAAGCAGCGGAAACACTTGTAGAAGGTAATGGGTAATGGAAAAGGGGGAATGGGGAATTGAGATCACAAGTTAACATCTCCCTTTTCCTTGTTCCCTCAACATCCCTCCCTTAAATCCGTTAAGTCCCATTGCTTGCTCGTTGCCGAACTTCTTTCTTCAACAAGCCAGCTTAGCCTCAAAAGCCAAAGAATTAACAGGAAACTCCCCCAAAACTTCCTCTAAAATCGGAGATGTGAAATTACAAGGTTGAGGCTTGCCCAAATGATAACCTTGAGCGTAATCTACCCCAAGTTCATTGAGTTTATCCATAATTGTTTGATTTTCAACATACTCGGCAATAGTTTTAATTCCCATGACGTGAGCGATTTTGGTAATAGCTTCCACCATTGCGATATCAATAGGATTCTCGACAATATTCTTAATAAAATTGCCGTCTATTTTGAGATAATCAACCGGCAAGCTTTTGAGGTAAGCAAAGGAAGACATCCCGCTGCCGAAGTCGTCCAAGGCAAACTGGCAGCCTAGTTCCTTGAGTTGCCAAATCAAGCTGGCTGCCTTGCTGAGATTACCGATCGCCACGGTTTCGGTAATTTCAAAACAAATTATTTGCGGCGGTATTTGATGGATAGAAAACTGTTCCTGAATAAACTCTATAAACTTTTCTTCGTTGAGGCTGTCCCCAGAAAGGTTGATTGAATAAATGTTGGAATATTTGCCAAATGAGGATGGCAGATCAGACAAAAGAGAGCAAGCTGGGAATGTAACTATTTTATCGCTGTCTACCTCGGGGTTTTGGACTAATAAATTTGCAGTGAAAAATTTAGATAAATTGCTAAATAAAGTACGAATTACCCAGCGGTCGATCGCGTGCATCAAGTTGTAGCGTTCTGCAGCCGGAATAAACGCCATCGGCGACACCAACTCACCAGTTTCAAGTTGGAGGCGCAGGAGGATTTCGCAGTGGGTTCCGGTGGTTGGAGAGTGGAGCAAAGGTACGATCGGCTGAGAGTACAAGCAAAAGCGATTCTCTTCTAAAGCTTGATGAATTTGCACCACCCACTCGGTTTCGCCGTGCTGTTTGATTAATTCTTGATCGCCGGCTTGATAAACCTGTACCCGGTTGCGACCTTTATTTTTAGCAGCGTAGCAGGCCATATCGACCGCGCTCAAAATCGCAGATGTCGATGCTGTTTTGGGATTGATTGCTACCAAACCGATACTGACGCCGATTGAAAAAGTTTTGTCCTGCCAAGCAAAGCGGAATCCCTGAATGCTTCGCAGCAGCGTTTCAGCAACATTCAATCCTCGTTCGACGGGACGATTATACAGGAGTACGGCAAATTCATCGCCGCCGAGACGCGCCAAAATATCGGTGTTGCGGATTTTGCTTTTAAATAGCTGGCTGACTTGGCGCAGCAGTTCGTCGCCTGCAGCGTGACCGGAGGTGTCGTTAACTATTTTGAAGCGATCGAGATCCAGGTAAAGCATCACGTGTTCTTGCCCGTAACCTTGAGCGCCGTGTAGGGCGTGCTCTAGCTGGTACTCAAATTCCCGGCGGTTGACTAATTGCGTCAGGGGGTCATGAGTTGCCTGCCAGGTGAGCTGCCGCGCTTGAGTTCGCACTTGCGTGACATCTCGGAACACAACGACGGCCCCGACAATTTCGCCGCTGCTAGCGTGGATGGGGGCGACGCAGTGGTCGATCGCAAATTCGGTGTTGTTGCGGGCAATCAGCAAGCTGTTGTGTCCTTGGTCAACAATCCGACCTTCGCACAAAGCGATTTCGGCGATATTTTCGATCGGCCGTCTGGTAGTTTCGTCAACTATTCTCAGCACGCTGGCGAGGGGCAAACCTTTAGCTTCCGAGGTAGACCAACCCGTGAGTGTTTCGGCAACTGGATTAAGGGTGGAAATGCAGCCGTCGGCGTCAGTAGCGATTACGGCATCGCCGATCGATTGTAGAGTAACCTGAGCGAGTTCTTTTTCTTTAAAAAATGCTTGTTCCATGCGCTTGCGATCAGTAATATCTCGCTGCACCGACACCCAGTGGGTAACGTTCCCGGAGGTGTCGGCAATGGGTACGCTATTGAGTTCCACCCAATAAGTTGAACCGTCTTTGCGGTAGTTAATCAATTCTAGGCGTAGGGGTTCTCGGCGAGAGAAAGTACGGCGAATTTTAGCGACTTGGGTGGGGTCGCTTTCTGGGCCGCGCAAGCAACTGGGGGTTTGTCCGATGATTTCTTCGGGTAGGTAGCCCGTCATTTGGGTAAAAGCTTCGTTGGCATAGATGATGGTGGGGTCGGAGATATCGCTGTCTCCAGCATCCATAATTACGATTGCGTCGTTAGCGTTCACTACAGCAGATTCTAAAAGGTGGAGCCTGGCCTCGGCCCTAACGCGGGTAGCAATTTCCCTTTCTAGTCTGGCGTTAGTCAAGCTCAGGGATGTGATCGCTTTTTCCAATTCCCTAGTCCTTTCTGCCACTGAATCGTGCAGAACATCTATCGCCCCGGACATTTCCATCGGGTCAAGTACGCGCAGTATGTTGGTTTGAGTAACTATTCCCAGGAGCTCTCCGCGTTCCCCCGTTACTACCAACCTGCGGACTAAACGCTCGTGCATTTCCTGATGAGCTACCCAAAGCGAGTCTTCTTGCTTGAGGCTAAATAAGGGGGTACTCATCACTGTTTGGGCGATCGTTTGCGACAAATCTATATCTAAAGCTTGAAATTCGACAATATCCCGTTCTGTGACTATACCTACTGGAATGGGGAACGGTAAATCCATCGATAATTCTGTTGATTCTGTAATTACTACGCAGCTAACGCGGTGCTGGGCCATCAACTCGGCTAAACTTCTAACTGACGCCGATCGAGGTGCTTGAATGACTTGTGCGGTCATTACTTCTTTTACGCGGCGCATTTTTAAGATATTTGCCGGTTTGAGCATGGCTTGGCGAATGCTTTCGGGCGTAATTACTCCTAAGAGTAGACCTTCACTATCCAATATTGGCAAATGCTTAATTCTTCGTTGCCCCAGCAGAATTAGGGCGCTGAAAATGTTTTGAGTCTCGGATTTTGTCAGAGTTGCTGCAGGCTGCCTCATTACTTCTGCGATGGTAACACCTTTTAAGTTTTTGCCCGAGGCAATCAAATCGACAAGATCCCTCTCGGTGAAGATTCCTTGCAATTGAGAATGTGGAGCCGAGTGCGAGGATAATTTTTCTAGGGATTTTTCCACGACAAAGACGCAGATACCTGTCGCGTCTCTAAATGCGCTTGAGGTGGGGGGATTTTCGATTTCTGTTAGTGGCTGATAGATATCGGTTGGTGCAATCTCTGCGTTTAGAGAGCAAGTTCCGCGCCGTTGGCCCATCAGGGTAATTACTTCTGCTAGTGGGGTATCGGGCGCAACTGTCAAGGGGTAGCGGTCAATTACTTGAGCTAAGGTTGGCAGATACTTGGATGAATCGTTTTTGAGCATATTTAATTGAGTTTTGCGATCGCGTGGACTCTGCGACATTCCAAAAAAGTGCTGCTTTCCAAGCACTAGGTGGATTTTTACGGCGCTGCTGAGACCTAATTAAAATTTATTGTTAAAAATGCAGCCAAGCTTGGACTGGGGATCAAGCCAGTGACTGGTTTTCCTCTACCTATAAAGTTATAAGCTTATCTTTATTTTAAATTAATTTTTCAGTCTCGTGACACTTTTATTAAAAACAAAGTATTTTATGTGAACTTTTTGCGATAGGATCATCTCTAAAATCATCCCTCGTATTGCGAATCATCTCCATCTTCAGAAAGACACATCTGTTGCCTATACTAGCTAACCTAGAAAAGGTTACTACAAAAAGGCACTGTATTAAGTTCGGCAGTGTTAAGTTTTGCGAAATTAAGTTTTGCGAGCTGGTCGAGACCATCTATGCGTTGTTGAGGGCAATCGATATCACAGCCAATGTGTGAATTAGATCGCAACTTGCGAAAACAACCATGGTACGATTGTAGATATCAAGACAAGAACTTGAATACAGAGTCTGTGAGGAAAAGGGATTATGAAACGCAATCTATTAGCCGCTACTTTTTTAATTACTCCCCTAGTGTTGGCAGGCCCGGCTCGCGCTGAAAATCCCGTTCACGTCAAACAGTTATTGTCAACGGGGCAATGTTTTCAGTGCGACTTGTCAGGAGCAGATTTAACGGGAACTCATTTAATTGGTGCTGACTTGAGAGAAGCAAATTTACGAGGAGCCAACCTATCTCATGCCAACCTCGAAGGTGCTGACTTGACGAATGCTAACTTGACCGGTGCTAACTTAACCGCAGTTTTCCTGACTAATGCCAGTTTAAATGACGCAGACCTCGATCGGGCAAATCTGACCGCAGCCATCATTAACACCGCTGACGTATCCGGCGCATCAATGGAAGATATGACCATCACTGATGCAAAAATCTACAATACCCAAATCGGCGTCGGCGGCAGCTACGACCAGTAAACTCGTTAAAAGAATGGAAAACACCAATTTTGAGGTTAAAAACCCGGTTTCTCTCCAGAAACCGGGTTTTTAGTCTTTTTGTAGGCTGCCCCGGAGCCTCACATTTTATGTCGTATTTCAAGCGAACAATCTGACGCACCCTACCATTACCACTAAAAACCCAAATCAACCGCTATTCGGTGCGCGCAAGCAAACCCAGAAAACGCCACCGCATTTAAACCCTGTCCGGGAAACGTACTGTCACCCACACAATACAAACCAGGCATAGAAGTTCGATTAAACGGCATTCCCAGCAAACCCATTAGCTTCTGTCGCGGAATCGGCCCGTAAGTTCCGTCTTCGCGCCCCAAAAAGCGGCGGTGAGAACGCGCAGTCCCAACTTCCATATAATCCAAACCACCATCTAAACCGGGAAAAATCTTTTCTAATCTTTCAATAATTCTCCCTGCCGCCTCTTCCTTTTTCTCCTCGTATTCCTGCGGTGAAAGTCCTTCCCACTGTTCCATCCAACTTGAAGTAAAAGCGTGAACGATATGATATCCTGCGGGAGCTAAATCCGGGTCGAGCACGGTCGGAATTGACACCAAAACAGTTCCCTCCGGCGCTTCCATTTTGTCCCAATCTTCTAACAAAATGTGGTGGCAGGCGCTACCCGCAGGGATTACGGCTGCTTCCACTCCCAAATGCAAACTCAAGAAACTGGGAGCTTTTTGATAGCGCTGCTGCCATTTCTTTTCGCTAGCGGGCATCTCTTCTGCAGGCAGCAATTTCTCAAAAGTATCCCAGCGCGTGGCGTTAGAAACTATCCGCTTTGCCCGGTAAACTTCGCCGGTTGCTAGCTCGACTCCGACAGCACGGCCGTTTTCTGTAATAATTTTTTTCGCCTTAGCTTTGTATTGAATTTGCCCGCCGCATTTTTCTAATCCTTCTACTAATTTTTGGGCAATTTGACCGACTCCGCCTTTGGGATAATTGATGCCACCGTAATGTCTGTCGGAAAATACCATTCCGGCGTTAATCATCGGCGTCAAGTCTGCAGGTACTACAGACCAGTAGTAGCATTCCATGTCGATAAATTTCAGCAAAGTAGGGTCTTTTATGTAGCGCCGCGCAATATCGCCAGTATTTTGAGGCAGATATTTTACTAATCCCAAACAAGCTAAAGGATTCTGAAAAAAGACTCGGACGAGATATCCGGGTTCTTCTAGGGAGAGCAATTCCATTCCGTTAAGGCAGTTAAAGACGTTCCAGCATTCGCCGTAAAATTTGTGGATTCCTTCGCGTTCGTGAGGGAACCTGTCAGTTAATTCTTGCAAGTATTTCTCATAAGCTTGGGGAACTTCAAGTTCCAACCCGCTGGGTAAGTGATAGTGAAGCTGTACGGGGTCGGGAATGGTTTCTAAGGTGACGTTGACTGCTTTCAGGGCGCGGGTGAGGAGGTTGGTGGTACCACGCTGTCCAAAGCCAAAAATCATGGAGGCGCCGACATCGAATCTATAGCCTTCTCGATCGAAATATCCAGCGCTACCCCCCGGAATTGTATAGCTTTCGAGCACTAAAACTTTGGCTTTCTTAGCGGCTAGCTGGGTGGCTGTCACGAGTCCACCAATGCCGGAACCGATGACAATCACATCAAACTCTTGCTGTGTAGAGCGGGAGTTGGGAGAAAATAACTGGGATTGGGTAGGAGCTGACATTGGATTAAAAATCTTAATAATTTCCATAATATTACAGTTGATCGCCCTCCCTGAACTGTGGCGTCTGCCATTTTCCCTTTGTATATGTAGCCTTCTGCCTTTTTCCTTCTTCCCTCTCCTTCTTCCTTCTTCCTTCTTCCTTCCCAAAAAAAATGCGGGAACAGTCTACCATTGCCGACTGCCCCCGTCTGCCAATCCTTTGAGAGGAGAACACTAAAAATCACTATAGCCTTGTTGCTAATTAATGTCAATACTATTAGAAAAATATTTCAATAAGCTAATGGAGGTCGATCGGCGAATGGGTTCTAACTCAATCTCTGGCTTGTATGCGCCCTCAAGGATGTGATAAGTTGCACAGAGCGATCGATCGCTCGTTGGCTAAGCCCTCAAGGACGATCGACCGCACCGCATAAAATCCCTCAAACCTCCTACTCTCCCCAATTTTCTAATGTCCCTGCAACTGCGCGTTTACGTTCCTCCACATCCATTAATTAAACACTGGCTGGCTGTTGCTCGCGACGCCGCCACGCCATCGGTACTTTTTCGTTCTGCGATGACAGAATTGGGAAGGTGGCTGGCTTACGAGGCGATTCGAGAATGGCTGCCCATAGTGGAAACCACAGTGCAGACGCCTTTGGCACAATGTCCGGCGACTTTTATCAACCCGGAAGCTCCGTTAGTTGTGGTACCGATTTTGCGGGCGGGTTTGGCACTACTCGAAGGAATTCAGACGGTTGTGCCGCTGGCGTCGGTTTACCACCTTGGTATGGCAAGAAATGAGGAGACGTTGGAACCGACTTGTTATTTGAACAAATTGCCGGCGCAGTTTAACCCGGAAACGCGGGTGATAATTAGCGAGCCGATGCTGGCTACGGGCGGCACGATTATAGCGACAATGCAGGAATTGACGAAGCGGGGAATTGACCCGAGCTTGATTCGGATTATCTCTGTGGTGGCTGCTCCTCCGGCTTTGAAGAGGCTGAGTGCAGAGTACCCGAGTTTGATGATTTACACGGCAACGATCGACGAAATGGTGAACGAACAGGGCTTTATTGTACCTGGTTTGGGAGATGCGGGCGATCGAACTTACGGCACATGAACAAGTCAGTCAGTCAATTTTAGATTTTAGATTTTAGATTTTAGATTGACTCGACAGATAAATCTGGGGGCTTCTATCGATATTGGGGTACGGAAAGTTGTTCCAGGAATCAGTTGCTGAAAGCTCGGGGGAAAAAGATGACCCTGGTTTGGTAAAAGCAGGCACAGAGAGAGTTAGAATCAAAAGTACAAGTCAAAAATAAATAGCTTTTAGCACTCATTGCCCGTGAAACTTGATTCTGTTCCGCCAAGCTTGTCTGCTTCTGACTCAGTAAACCCCAATTACGATTTGCCACAACAGGTACAACTACAAATAAAAGAGGCTTCTGAAAGTTATGCTCCTTTAACCCCGGAGCCCGCTGAACTATCAGGGAGTGGAAATCCCGATATTTGTCAGGAAGAAAAGAAACTGAAGTCGCAGCAGTGGGCAATTTTTGCCTCGACTTTTGCAACTATTTTTTTGGCTGAAATTGGAGACAAAACTCAGCTCGCAATTTTGCTGATGACGGCTGAATCTCGAAATCCTTGGATCGTTTTTGCGGGTGCGGGTTCGGCTTTGATAGCAACCAGTTTGCTGGGGGTGTTGCTGGGAAGGTGGCTGGCTAGTCGGATTGCTCCGAGAACTTTGGAGAGAGCAGCCGGATTGATTTTACTGGCGATTTCGGCGGTTCTGCTGTGGGAAGTGCTGGGTTAATTGTCTGCCTTGTCGGTAAGTCCTAGATTTCTACAATAGCTAACTAAGAACTAAAAAAACATGGACTGGCAACTTTTGGGAATTAGTTTTATTACAGTGTTTTTGTCAGAATTGGGAGACAAAAGTCAATTAGCTGTGATCGCCTTGGGCAGTAGTTGTAACTCGCCGCGGGCTGTATTTTTCGGCACCGCGTCGGCGCTTCTGCTGGCGAGTTTAATCGGGGTGGCGATCGGCTTCAGCACGGCTGAGGTGTTGCCGGAACGACTGGTAAAGGGGCTCGCGGCGATCGGATTTGCGGTGATGGGCTTGCGGCTGCTGTGGCCGAAAGCAGATTTACCCGAAGCATCCGAGTAGGGCTTGCTGTCGGTCGATTTTAGATTTTAGATTTTAGATTTTAGATTTACTCCACAGATGAATGTAGGAAGTTGACCAAGAGTCTAAAATTTTTATCTTTCCACAACAGGAGTCGTTCACAAGTATCTGTTTTTGGGCGGGTCAGGAAACTGGACAGTATAGTTATATCAAATCTGTTAGCATCGGAATTATTCCTATCTCTCTTCTCGACCTCTGCGTGAATTAGCGTCAATCCCTTGTCATCTGCGGTTAACATATTCTCTTTTTTTTACCGCAGATGAGGGCAGATAAACACAGATTAACGCCGAGGAATACAGAATGGCTGCAATTCAAGCGTCGTTTTCGATCGCTAAAATTTAAAAAATTAGCGGGGGGCGTGAATTCACGCCCCCCGCTGCTGGTTGAGTTTTTTTTCTCAACTCGACCTCTGAGTATTGTGTCGATTAAACTTGGTTTTGGTAGCACCAGCCGAGCAGCGTACCGGCGACAGCCAACTTCAGGGCTTCCAATCCAAAATAGCCTTCGTGCAGTAGATTCATGCCGGCGGGCACTTCTGCTGCGGAATCGAACAGATTTAGGTGCATTCCCAAGGCGCTCATTTGGGGTGTCAGGGCGTAGGTGTCAATCAGGGCGATCGCCAGAAGTACCAATGATAATAAGATTGCTGTGCGGCTGCGCTTGCCGAAATCACCGACTAAATTGCTCAAAACCATCAAACCCGTTGCCACCAGGCCCGAACAGATTAACTCAACGCGGTTGAATCCCCAGAACATTAAATTCCCCGCCGTTGCAAATTCCGGAGATGTCGTCATGCCAGATACGTAGAGACTGGGCATAATTACTAGATCCAAAATCAGGCTACCGCTGAGCCAGAAAATTAGAGACAC
The DNA here is from genome assembly GCF_036700845.1 of Microcoleus sp. S13_C5. Classification (NCBI taxonomy): domain Bacteria; kingdom Bacillati; phylum Cyanobacteriota; class Cyanophyceae; order Oscillatoriales; family Microcoleaceae; genus Microcoleus; species Microcoleus sp. S13_C5. The sequence goes on along the minus strand of NZ_JAUBPR010000022.1, from coordinate 25,321 downwards.
CATGACAATTGCTTGCCAGCGCGGTTTGATTGATTCCACTCTTGATGTTGTAATAGCTGTCATATAATTAGACCCTCTAAAATTTTCTTCTGCCTTTTCTAGAGTTTAACTAACTTTTTTCTAAAATTCTGTTAAGTATTTTTAAATTAATGGTAACTTTTGTGTAACATACCCTGAAGAATTGTTAAGCTCACTTATGTTTGTCATCACTGCCGTTAACTAATACTAATTCGGAAAAAGTACGGAATAAATTAATAATTACTCACAGGACTTATGCACTGCGACCAAAGATATCTGTTTTTGACCGGGATTAAAAGCCTTAACGTATTTCTTTCATAAAAAACCAGGTTTTTGCGTCCAGAAATAACTCCTAATTTAACTGTATATGCCTAAATTTCAATTATCATCTTGGTTGCCCCGTCTCCCCCCTCAAGTCTGGATTCTGGCCGCCGGCAGATTCCTCTCCCAAAGCGGCACCGGTTTTACTTTATTTTACGCGCCGATATTTTTTGTTGATCGCGTGGGTTTATCTGCTACTGCTGTTGGGATTGGTTTGGGTAGTGGTTCAGTTTCGGGCATATTTGGTCGAATTTTGGGCGGTTCTTTTTGCGATTCTAAATTTTGGGGAAGGCGGCGAACTTTATTGCTGGCGGCAGTTATTTGTGCTGTGGCTTCTTTTGTACTGGCGGCGACTAATGATTTCGTTGGCTTAATTGCGGGCAATTTACTGATGGGTTTTGGTGTGGGTTTGTATTGGCCTCCAACCGAGACGATGGTGGCGGATTTAACGGAGGGTGAACAACGACAGGAGGCTTTTGCTTTGACGCGGCTTGCTGATAATTTGGGTTTGCAAGTTGGGATTATTTTGGGCGGTTTGTTGATTGAGTTAACGGGGAATTATCGCTCGCTCTTTATTATTGATGGTATCTCGTTTTTAGTGCTGTTTGCGGTGGTGGCGATCGCGATCGCTGAAACCTACAAACCAGCTAATTCAGCCGATATAGGCAAAAAAAGTCTAAAAAATGGCTGGATGGTGGCGCTGAGCGATCGCAGTCTTCTAGTTTATGCTTTAGTAAATACTCTGTTCACATTATATATTTCCCAAATCCAAACCACAATGCCGCTGTACTTTAGCAAGTTTGTCGCGGTGGGGACGGGAACAGGTTTTTCTACTGGTACAATTACCGTTTTGTTTGCTTTTAGCACGTTTTTAACTGTGGCTTTGCAACTGCCGGTTGTTAAAGCTTTGAGGCGGTTTTCTCACTCGAAAGCTTTGATGATTTCGGCGCTGCTGTGGGGAATGGGATTTATCGCGATCGGCTTGACGGGAATGGCTGCAACTGGCCATCTATTTTTAGCTGTTTTAGGCTTGAGCTTTTTGTCGGTTGCGACTGTTGCTTATACGCCTTTTGCTTCGGCTTTGGTGGTGGATTTAGCCCCAGAGTCTTTGCGGGGCGTGTATTTGGCGGTTAATTCTCAGTGTTGGGCGATCGGCTATTTAATCGGGCCGCCGCTGGGCGGTTTGGCTTTGGATAGAGGTAAATGGGCGGCGGAGAATTTTTGGTTGGGTTTGGCTCTTAGTGTGATTGCGGCTGTGGTTATTTTGCAAAAGCTCGATCGAATGTTGAAAAAATAATTGCTAAAATACAACTTTTGTGATAATCTAATCCACCCTATAGATAAATAACTAACTCGCAAAAAATGCTTAGCGGTCTTAAGCTCTGATAGCAGGCGGTTGTTTTACTTCTTTTATTAGACCTATAAAAAATATTAACTCAAAACTTTGTGGTTGGCGATACCAAATAGTTTTACAATTCCTAGAAAGCTAATAGCAATTTTACAGTCAAATTTGTGAGGAGTTCTAGTGAAAGCACATCTATTATTTAGTGCTGGCGCAGTAGGTTTACTGTATATACTTGCCAGTTCTTTACCATTGGCAGCCATGCCTCCCGCCGAAAAAAAGACATTAGGTACTGAAGAGTTAAAAGAGTCAGAGGCTAAAATTAGCCTGAATACAACTGTTGAAAATCAGGTCAAAGCCCCTGAAAGATCCGAGTTAAAATTAGTTGAGGGGCTGCAAGTTGACAACACCGTCTCAACAACCAATCAACTCGCCAATCTCCCCCAAGAAACTGCCAACCTGAATCTGCCCGAAACAGCAGCATTAACCGCAGAAAATCCCGGGGAAAACTCATTAAACTTAGCCGAAAAACCAGCAAACCCAGCCCCAGCAGAAGTCACACAACAAGTATCTGTTGCCCCTTCCCAAAACTCGCAGACACCAGCAGAAGTCACAGAAAAAACATCTGTCATTCCCACCCCTAACCCTGCAGCAGTAATTGCCCAAACAGAAACTTCTACTTCCGAAAAGTTAGCTGAAATCGAAAACAGCGCTTCCTTAGAACCCCCAGCAGCCAACAGCGAAACTTCCGAATCCAGCGAACTCCAGCAAGTAACATCTGTATCTCAACTCTCCGACGTGCGCCCCACAGACTGGGCATTTCAAGCCCTGCAATCTTTAGTCGAAAGATACGGCTGCATAGCGGGATATCCTGACGGCACATTCCGAGGCAATCGGGCAATGACTCGCTACGAGTTTGCCGCCGGTTTAAACGCTTGCTTGGATAAGGTTAACGAGCTAATTAAAGCAGGTACAACCAATTTAGCGACGAAAGAAGACTTAACAATACTCCAAAGACTGCAAGAAGAATTTGCAGCAGAATTAGCTACTTTGCGCGGTAGAGTCGATGCTTTGGAAGCCCGTACCTCCGAATTAGAAGCCAATCAATTTTCGACAACAACTAAACTCAGCGGCGAAGCAATTTTTAGCGTTGCCGATACTACGAAAAACAATCATAGCGATACTCAAACAGTCTTCAATTACCGACTGCGGCTGAATCTGCTAACCAGTTTTACGGGCAAAGATACCCTAATAACAGGCTTACAAGCTTACAACATTCGCAGCTTCGGGCCTGATTTGGGTTTGTCAACGGGGGCATTTAGCGGTTTGTCTGACAGTCAGGCAAGGCTGAGTTTTGAGCCGCAGTTCCCCGGAATCAATCCTCAGAATTTATCTAGCATTGGCGCCAATACTGTTGAACTTTACAAACTGCTTTACGTTTTTCCAGTTTCTAACAGCCTCACTCTATTCGCGGGCCCGAAAGCTGAAACTTCTGATGCTTTTCAAGCCATCACTCCTTTCGCTGGAGAAGGCCAAGAATCTATTTCTAGGTTTGGAGGTTACAACCCTGTAGTGCGCGTATCCGGCGGCACTTCAGGCAGCGGCTTGGCATCGGCAGGTGGGTTTATTTGGAACCTTTCCAAAAAAGTCAATCTTACAGCTTTGTACGGCAGTGTAAATGCTGCTTTGCCCAACGATTTAGGCTTTCCAGCTACTCCGTTGGGTGCGGGTTTATTTAATGGCAGTACCGTTGCTGCGGCACAGTTAACGATTAAACCAACTAGCAGTATTGACATTGGTTTGAATTACGCTTACAGCCGCCACCAATTGAATATTCTTGCCACAGGATTATCTGATGCGGATTTGGGTTCAATTTTGGGAAGAGATAGACAACCTGTTAGCGGCGGGGTGAGGATGAATTCGTTTGGCGGTACTGCAACTTGGCGGCTTTCTCCGAAATTAGCTGTTTCTACCTATGGAGGTTGGATAATTGCTGATGCTGAAAGAAGCAATGCTTCTACAACTTTTAACAGTTGGATGGTAGGTTTCCATTTCCGAGATTTGTTCAAACAGGGCAATAATGCAGGTATTCTGTTTGGGCAGCCTTTGGATCGGGATTCGGTAAGTGGCGGTGCTCGTTTTCAGCAAAACAAAGCAACTCCTTACCATTTAGAAGCTTATTACCGCTTCAAAGTCAACGATAATATCAGCATTACACCCGGAGCTTTTGTGCTGTTCAATCCTGAAGGAACTAAGGATAATGACACCGTAGGGGTGGGAGTCCTACGCACAACTTTTACCTTCTAAAGGGAGTGCTAACCTACATACAGCAGATTCGACGTTTGTGAAGTACACCTGCGGAATCTGCTGTATCAATTCCCGATTTCCAATTACCAATTACCAATTTTTGATTATTTTCGCCGATCGCCCAATTTACGGTAAACTGCTCTTAAATCAACTTGATGGTGAGCCAAAGCAACCAAAGCGTGATAAAATAAATCCGCAACTTCCCCAGCGATCGCCTCTTTGTCGTCATCTTTGCAAGCCATCACCACTTCCGCCGACTCTTCGCCAATTTTCTTGAGAATCTTGTTGTCGCCGCCCTCGAACAACTTGCAAGTATAAGAACTTTCGTTAGGATGATCGCGGCGATCGCAAATTACCGCAAATAATTGAGATAACATATCCCCTGGCGGCGGTGAAGTTTCCCCATCAACTTGGTGAAAACAACTTCTTTCTCCGGTATGACAAGCAATGTCTCCGACTTGTTCGACTGTCACCAGCAAAGCATCGCTATCGCAGTCGTAACGCAGCCCTTTGACATTTTGAATGTGTCCCGAAGTCGCGCCTTTGGGCCACAATTCGGAGCGCGATCGACTCCAGAACCAAGTTTGCCCGGTAGAGAGCGTTTTTTGCAGCGACTCCCGATTCATCCACGCCATCATCAACACCGTACCGTCCAAATAATCTTGGACGATCGCAGGCACTAAACCGCGATCGTCGTAACGAATCTTTTCAATTGGGATGGATCGGCTCAAACTTGATAAATCAGTAGTAGACATAATTTTATTTCAACTTGGTAATATAGATTAACGCTTTCCTGTCGGAGATTTTTTTATTAACCGCAGAGAACGCAGAGGAGGCAGAGGAAGAGAGAAGATTGAGCAACTGATGGCTAAATTGTCAAGAACTATTTTACAAAAAATTACATTTTAGGGCGATTCCCTACGGGATAGCTTCGCTTCACGGTGCTAGTGCGACAAAGCCTAAAAAACCCAAGCTAGTATTGCTACTCATTGGTTTGTACCCTAAAATCTACTAGAATAGTTTCCTTGAATCGACCTAACCTTTATGTTGAACTGGCTATAAAATTATTCTACCAACAACAGACGTTCACTAAGGAGAAAACATTGGTTTCCACAACCTTGAAAACGACCAAATCAGAAGAAATTTTCGCTGCAGCCCAGAAGTTGATGCCAGGTGGCGTCAGTTCCCCCGTCCGTGCCTTCAAATCTGTAGGCGGACAGCCTATCGTCTTTGACAGGGTAAAAGGAGCCTACATTTGGGATGTTGACGAAAACCAATACATTGACTATGTAGGCACTTGGGGCCCAGCCATCTGTGGCCACGCCCACCCGGAAGTCATCAAAGCCTTGCACGAATCTTTAGAAAAAGGTACGAGTTTCGGCGCACCATCGCTGTTGGAAAACGTACTCGCTGAAATGGTCATCGATGCGGTTCCCAGCATTGAAATGGTGCGATTTGTCAACTCCGGCACCGAAGCCTGTATGGCCGTTTTGCGGCTGATGCGAGCTTTCACCGGACGCGATAAACTGATTAAATTTGAAGGCTGCTATCACGGGCACGCCGATATGTTCTTGGTAAAAGCCGGTTCCGGCGTTGCAACTCTGGGCCTTCCCGACTCTCCGGGCGTCCCGAAATCCACTACTGCCAATACCCTCAACGCTCCCTACAATGATTTAGAAGCAGTCAAAGCTTTATTTGCCGAAAATCCCGGCGAGATAGCAGGCGTAATTCTCGAACCAGTGGTGGGGAATGCCGGTTTTATTACCCCGGATGCAGGTTTTCTCGAAGGTTTGCGGGAAATTACTAAAGATAACGGTGCTTTGTTAGTTTTTGATGAAGTAATGACCGGTTTCCGCATAGCCTACGGCGGAGCTCAGGAAAGATTCGGTGTCACCCCGGATTTGACTACTTTGGGTAAAGTTATCGGCGGCGGTTTGCCGGTGGGAGCTTACGGGGGAAGGCGGGATATTATGGGGATGGTGGCTCCTGCTGGACCGATGTATCAAGCGGGTACGCTTTCGGGAAATCCTTTGGCGATGACTGCTGGGATTAAGACTTTGGAATTGCTGCAAAAACCCGGCACTTACGAACAGTTGGATAAGATTACCAAAAAACTGTCTGATGGATTGCTAAAAATTGCTAAGGAAGCCGGACACGCGGTTTGGGGCGGGCAAATTAGCGGGATGTTTGGCTTGTTTTTTGCGGCTGGCCCGGTTCACAATTACGAGGATGCGAAGAAGTCGGATTTGACGAAGTTCAGCCGTTTTCACCGGGGAATGTTGGAGCACGGAATTTATCTTGCTCCTTCGCAGTTTGAGGCGGGATTTACTTCTTTGGCTCATACTGAGGAAGATATCGATCGAACTTTGGCTGCAGCGCGTGAAGTGATGGCAAGTATTTAACCTGAGTTTTAAGGACTAAAGTCCTTAAAACTCAGGAATAAATGATTATAGTCCTTGCTGTTTTTTGGCAGTAAGGACTTTAATTTTTAACTCCTACCCAATCGGCGTTAAAAATCTCTTGATCAGGGCTTACGCAGGGGGCTAGAAACCCGGTTTCTCCGAGATTTTGCGACGACTCACGATAAATATACGAAGAAACCGGGTTTCTGAGGTATTGTTTTTTTACGATGATCTACTTAATGACGAATGAGTAATGACTGCTGACTCATTAGACTTGAATTGCATACATTCACAAAATATCTTTAAATGACTCTGCGTTGCATTTGCATTTTCCCTGTCGCTTAAAGATTTATGCAATAAGTCTAATGACTAATGACTACTGACTACTGACTAAATCAATCATTAATAAATTCACCTTCACAGATAATCGACTCTCTGTTCTCCAAATCTTCTTGATTCCAGACCGCGTTTAATGCTGCGGAACTTAAGGAAGTTGACATCGTATTTAATGTTGTGTTGTAGTATTCTACAGCATTATTAAGTTCCACCTGCGGCGCTTCTTTGAAGTACGAATTAATATCCGGCGTGCACCGCTGGGCTTGGTAGTATACATAAGCTTCAGCATTAATGCACATTACGTGGTAAAAATCCTTATTTGCTGCCGCCACATCTCCCAGTTTATACAGCGCTAAACCCCGGTTGAGATAAGCTTTAACATAGTTCGGATCGAGTTCCACTGCTTTGTCAAAGTCTTCAATTGCAAGCTGCATTTGTTTTAATTTATAGCGAACGCAACCTCTGTTATAATAGGCATAAATATTTTGTGGATCGATGGCGAGTGCAATGTTGTAATCGGCCATCGCCTGCGTATTGTCTCCTAGTTGGTGGTAACAGAGACCTCGATTTATGTAAGCTTTGATATATTTAGGATTCAACCGCAGCGTTTCGTTAAAGTTTTCCGTTGCTGCCTCTTTTTCTCCCAAAAGGTAGTAAGCGCGCCCCCGGTTGTAATAGGTTTTATAATTGTTGGAATTGATAGATAGGGCTCGATTGTAGTCTTCTATTGCTTCTTCGTAATTTCCTAAATTAGCAAGTACAAGTCCTCGGTTGTTGTAGATAGCGTGGCTGTTAGGCTTATTTGCTAAAGCACAGTTTAGATCATCAATGGCTTTTTCGTGTTCTCCGAGATGACGCCAAGCATTACCTCGATTTAAGTAAGCCTCGAACAAATTAGGATTGATATCTAGGGCTTGGCTGAGGTCGGCGATCGCTTTTTGGTAGTCTTTCATGTAATAGTAAACCAAGCCGCGATTGTTATAGGCTTTGGCATCGGCGGGATTGAGTTGCAGTATCTGATCGAAGTCCTCAAGTGCCGCTTCATAGTTTCCTTTCTTGGCGCTGTGCAAACCGCGCTTGTAAAATTGTTTGAGGTTCATAGGTCAACTTTCAGGATTGCTTGATTCTGGGGGTTGATTCCTGTGCAGTCAGTTTTGAGTTGGACAGCCGTTAATCTGTTGAAAGAGCATCCACCTGCGGTCAGAGTAACTCTTCAATAATTCCCGGCAATCTACCCTAAACAGGATTTTTGGTTTATTTTAACAGTAGTTAAATCCTGTTGAAAGGCTCTGCACCTCGGCTGGATTTACTTATTAGTCAGTTCGCTCGTTGACCCGACGATCGACTTTATCTCAAAAGTCTAGTTTTACTTGGTGTTCTGTGTCTCTTGATGCGGCGGCGATCGGCTCGATCGGCAAATTAAGTTTGAGACCACTACTCAGTATAAATTGTGGTCCGCAGTCCTACCGAGTAAACTCTATATTTTTTTTGACAAACTTCGTCTCAGTATTTGCGGCAGTACGTCTCTACAAACTTTTGGTGCCTAATTACCAATTACCGATTGATTTCCTCTTCCACATAAACAGTCAATTTCTCCAAATCTGGAAGTTCGATCAATTCTTGTTCCTTTTCCTTAACTGACACGGGCATCATCACAGGTTTACGCTGCTCGATCCAGCAACTCGCCAGCGGTAAAGTTTGTTCCAAATCTTCCAAAGGCCTCGGAATTACCATCACCGCGTTCAACTCGCCAATTCGCTCAGCTTCGTACATCCCGGCCTCTACGGCTACTGCTACATCTGCAACTGCACCGCGAATAATTGCCGTGCACAAACCGGCGCCTATTTTCTCGTAAGCTGCCAAGTGTACGTCTGCAGATTTGAGCATAGCATCGCAAGCACCGACCATTGCCGGAAATCCCCGGGTTTCGAGCAAACCGATCGCCTGATGGCTAAGCCGAGAATAATTGCCGCTTTCCGACAGTTGAGTCAGGCGAAAGCCGATCGGCAAAACCACTTCCAAATTAGCCAAAGGTCTAGCAATCACCAACTTAGAAACAAACTGCCCGAACTGTTCGGCTGTTTGAGCTCCAGCTTCCACAGCCAAACGCACATCCGAAATTCTGCCCCGGACGATCGCGGTACAGTGACCGGAACCAATTTTTTCGTATCCTACTAAAATCACTCCTGCCGACTTCAGCATCATGTCAGCAGTCCCCACAATTGCCGGAAAACTCTTGGTGGATACCAAACCCAAAGCAGTGTCTTTGAAGTATTCCTGGCGCTGCGATCGTTCTTCGTGACTGTTACGATCTGTTTGTCCGTCCATCTTCTATTACCCTTAGAAACTTCCCAAAATAAAAATTTGTTGATAGTTTATAGTTTCTCAGATGAGAAGACAGACTGCACGAGCTACAAGACACAGATTGCTGCGGCAAGGCCTTACAAATTGCTGAGCTACCAATAATATGAGATTACCTATTTATATTTGATCTTTCTGCCTTCAGCATAGCTGCCTTTTGCGGAAATGACGGCTACCCGGAACCGCCCGATAGAGTTTGGCCGTTTTCCTCCGATCGATTAAAAGCTTGCCGGTGCGGAAACAGCGTCCCCAACAGCCGATTGATGTGAGCTTGACCGTACAGAATAGTTGGCGTTTCCCCTGGTTGGGGCGGCTCTGCGGCGGTGGATTCCGGCGGCTCTGGGGCAGTCTCCGGCGCAGTTTTAGGCGGTGTTTGGGCGGGTTGTGGCGGCTCGATCGGCTCGATCGGTCGATCTACTGGTGGCGTAGTGGCTTCGGGGGTTTCTGGTGATGTTGGCGCTGCTGTTGGCGCTGTTGCGGTTGCTTCTGCGGCGGCTTGGCGGCTGGTATCTCCGATTAGAGAACCTGCTGGCATAATTTGCATTTTTTCGATACAAGGATTGATTAGGGTCGTTCCGGCGCCAATACAGGCATTTTCCCCGATCGTTCCCGCACCTACGACCAGCACCCCTGCACCCAGAATAACGCCCGCCGCGATTTCCAGAGTACCTTCACGGGCGTGAAGGATAACTCCCATACCGATACAGGTACCGGCGGCGATCAAGATCCGGCTGCCCGGATCTGCTTGCAGGATTGCTCCAGGGGCGATCGCCGCACCCTCATTCACAACTACATCGCCACTCATCAAAATCTGAGAGTTGCTACTTAATTGCAGTGGCGATAAATACATTCGACTTCACCATGAAAGGAGCTATTTTTTTCGATAAAACGACTTTAAATTATGGGTTTTCTCGACTGATAAATTTAACCATCATGTCAATCTAAGAAACGATAATTTACTAATACTGAGAAGCTTGATGCTTTAACGTTTTATAGAAACTTTCCGAAGATTCTAGATTTTGACCAACATTTCTCATTCGAGCTTTTTAACTATCTCAAATCCAACTTCAATCCGCTGGGGTTTCTCCCGTGGGTCTAGCGCAAAGACTTAACGGGAGAAACAAGCTAATTACCTAGCAAATTAAGGTCGTTGGATAATTTCTTCGAGTACCCGGCGCTTCGCCTTGGAGTCGATGCCCAGCAAGCGGACGTACTCGCCGCTGTGTTCTTTGAGACAGCTTTCGAGGGCAGAAATCACTTCGGATTCGCGGTTGGATGAGATCGGGGCGCAGCTGCTCCAAGAACCGGTGCGGAAACGGCGCGCGTCGGCGTGTTCCGTGCCAATTTTGTAGCCTTGGGAAAGCAGGTTGCGGATTTGGTCGATCGTCTTGCCGGTCAAACTTCCGCTGCTCGCCGAACCAGTCGAAGCTGCTTTGTATCCCGATGTTGCTGCCGACTTAGATGTTGCTGCCGGCTTAGCCGATTGAGCCACCGGCCCGTCTGGACGCTGAATAATTTCTTCAACTATGCGTCGCTTAGCTTTCGGGTCAATCCCGATCAAGCGCACGTACTCGCCCGGGTACTGATTCATCACAGCTTCCAAAGCGGCGATCGCCTCAGATTCGTTTCTCACTTGCAGCGAAGCCCCGCTTTGCCAAGAACTGGTGCGGAAGCGGCGCGCGTCGGCGTGTTCCGTCCCCACCTTGTAGCCTTGGGCTAGTAAGCCACGAACCTGAGCCACTGTTTCGGCACTCAATTTCCCGTTTGACACGGAACCGCTATTGTGGTTGGAAGCTTGTGCAACTTTACCGTTAAATTGGTGCGTTTTCGCGCCGTTAGAACCGTTAGAGCCGTTGTCTCCCGGTCTTTGGACGATTTCTTCTAGTACGCGGCGCTTGGCTTTGGTGTCAATCCCGATCAAGCGGACGTATTCTCCTTGGTGCTCGGCCATGCAAGCTGACAAAGCCGCGATTACTTCAGAGTCGCGGGTTGAGGAAATTGGGCCGCAAGTGCGCCAAGAACCGGTACGGAAGCGGCGTGCGTCGGCGTGTTCGGCTCCCACGCTGTATCCTTGGGCTAGTAAATTGCGGATGCTATCGGCAAGAGTTGAACTCAATTGGGTGCCGGCATGGGTAGAATATTTGGTTTGAGTCATATTTGGGTTTTTAGTTTGCTCGTTGCGAATTGGTGCTAGACAGGCGATGTTCTCAGCGCAGCGATAACCCGTTCTCAGAGCGTCATTGATGCCGATGACATGGGTCGCAAATTGAACGTCAGAATCTTGAACGTCAGGCAAGCGATCGGCTTGCTTCTGATTAGTGATGATGGCTCCCGAAGGTACGTACTTACCGGGGGGAATCTCCACATCTTTAATTAGTACGTGCATCATGACAATGCAGCCGTTGCCCACTCTGGCATTGAACACCGTAGAGCGAAAGCCGATAAAGCAGTTCTCGCCCACGTAGGCAGGGCCGTGAATTAAACTCATGTGGGTGAGGGAAGTATTTTTCCCCACCCACACAGAATAGGATTTGTCGTCGTCTCCTGTGACTCGGCCTTTTTCTAGGCCGTGAATCACTACTCCGTCTTGAATGTTGCTTCCTTCTCCGATATAAAAAGGAGTGCCTTCATCGGCGCGGATAGATGTCCCGGGGGCAATCATCACATTAGAACCGATATGCACATCCCCAATAATGTTAGAAAAGGAATGTACAAAGGCGGTATCGTGAATTTTGGGCTCAGCCAAGTTTTTCGACCAAGGCGTCGGGGGAGCCGCAACGTTGCGGACTGCCATAAATTAAGTTCTCCTAAACTGAAAAATCTTTTTGTTAGTTGTTAGTTGTTAGTTGTTAGTTGTTAGTTGTTAGTTGTTAGTTATTTTTCCACTAACTGCTAAGTGCTAACGGTTGCAACTAGCCGTACGGGTCGTCTTTTTTACTGTAAATGAGGCGGTTTTCTACATTGACAGTATCTATAATGCCTACTACCAGAGCATCGATCGGACGGTTTTCGCTTCCGGGCGCTATCCGGGCTGCGCTGCCTCGGGTCACTAAGACCCATTCATCGATACCAGCGCCCACACAGTCAGCGGCTACCTCATATCCGGCAACTGGGGAACCTTCCTCATCAATGAATTGCAACAGTAGAAATTTCGATCCTCTCAGTGTCGGCTCTTTTTGGGTACTGACAACTGTGCCGAGAACTTTGGCCATTTGCATTTTAGGTAATAGGTAATAGGTAATTGGTAATTGTCATTTTTACAGGGTCACTTTTTTTTTATTAGCTCTGTCCGATGTCCGGTGTCCGCTTTTTAGAGCTTCGTCTAGTAACTAATGACTCATGACTCATGACTCATGACTAATAACCAATATCCCATACCCACCTCAATTAAAAATTAAAAATGCTAAATCAAAAACAGCGCGATTTTTAATTTTTAATTTTTAATTACCAAACGCCCCTAACAGCCGATCGATCGCCTATCTTATGATCTGTTGAGAGGGCGAATGCCGCTCACGCCTTCACGGAACTGTTCTACAGCTTCGGTGTAGCGAATCGGCAGCACGTACTCTAAGTTTTCGTGAGGGCGGGCGATAATGTGGGTGGACATCACTTGTCCGCCGTTAACGCGCTTCACTGACTCTACTCCGGCTGCGACAGAAGCTTGCACTTCCGAGACATCTCCTCTTACAATGACCGTAACCCGAGCGCTACCGATTTTTTCGTAGCCTACCAAGGTGACGCGGGCTGCTTTGACCATCGCGTCAGCGGCTTCTACCACTGCGGGGAAGCCTAATGTTTCGATCATGCCAACTGCAATTGCCATTGGTTTTACTCCTGATTGAATATTTGGGGAACTAAAGAGTTAATTTTTGACGATCGCACAAATTTTCGTTTAACGAAATTTTTGTGCGCTAAGAACTTAGTAGCCTCGGAACTGTTCTACTGCTTCTGTGTATCGAATCGGCAGAACGTATTCTAGGTTTTCGTGGGGGCGAGCGATGATGTGGGTAGAGACAACTTCTCCGCCGTTCACCCGCTTGACGGATTCCACTCCGGCTGCGACTGAGGCTTGGACTTCCGACACGTTGCCGCGCACAATTACGGTGACGCGGGCGCTGCCGATTTTTTCATAGCCCACGAGGGTAACGCGGGCAGCTTTGACCATAGCATCGGCAGCTTCCACAACAGCGGGAAAACCTTTTGTCTCAATCATTCCCACGGCAATTGACATTTTTGAATCTCCTTTGAGGATGAGCGAAATTACCGTTACAAATCTTTGAGAAATCTAAAAATTTGGACGGGGAGGCCCACATTTTTTAGTAAGGCAGTGTAAAGCTTCCTATCCTATAAGAATAGGGGAAGCTGTCCACCTTGACAATATAAACTAACATCATAATGTTTAATAACAAAAATTAAAATTTTTTATGTTACTTAAACTAATTTAATATTTATTTAATAATCTTAATATTGAGAGGGGTAGATACCGAGAGCGAGGGGGGATTAAAGTAAGTAAGAATACTCATAAAGTAGAGTCCGGTATGTGAAGCAAGAGCTGATAACTGGCGGGAAACTTGGGGATTTCAAAAGGGGGATCGCAGGGAAATCGGCAAAAAAGGCAGTCTTGGCCCATTGGCAGGCATTTTTTTCTTTGAGTGCCTCGTCTGCTCAACCACTAATTTTGTCTTGAGATAATTATCTGTTTTGATGCTTTAATGTATAGTTAATCTGGAGTGCAAATTATTTTGCCACAACTATACGATCGGGGTTAGTCAAAGTTTTAGGGTCTCGCGCGATCTACCGCGACTGTTTTTTGTATAAAGGCAGCCGGTAATTTGAAGTTTAAGGGATAAATTAAATGACTCAATTTCTCCTCCAAGCCTGTTGGTGGGTACCTTTATATGGCTTGATAGGCGCAATTTTAACTTTGCCGTGGTCTACGGGAACAGTTCGCAGAACAGGGCCCAGACCGGCCGCTTACTTCAATTTGTTGATGACTGTGTTGGCTTTCATACACGGGTCAGTGATTTTTACAGCGACTTGGGATCAACCGCCCCAACAGTTGCTGGTACACTGGGTGCAAGCAGCCGATTTAGATTTGTCTTTTGCAATAGAAATCTCCACCGTCAGCGTCGGAGCAATGGAGTTAGTTAGTGTTCTGAGTTTGCTAGCACAAATTTACGCTCTAGGCTACATGGAAAAAGACTGGGCGCTAGCTCGATTTTTTGGGCTGATGGGTTTTTTTGAAGCGGCAATTAGCGGCATTGCCATTAGCGACTCGCTGCTTATAACTTACGCTTTGTTGGAAGTGCTGACGCTTTCAACTTACTTGCTAGTCGGGTTTTGGTACGCTCAACCGCTGGTAGTAACAGCCGCTAGAGATGCGTTTTTAACAAAGCGTGTAGGAGACGTGCCACTGCTGATGGGAGTAGTGACGCTTTCAACTTTAGCGGGAAGTTTGAATTTTTCCGATTTGGAAACATGGGCGGAAACTGCAACTTTGTCTCCCCTAGTGGCGACTCTTTTAGGTTTAGCTTTAATCTCCGCACCTACGGCCAAGTGCGCTCAATTTCCGTTCCATTTGTGGCTCGACGAGGCGATGGAAGGGCCCAACCCGGCTTCGATTATGAGGAATACGGTAGTTGTGGGCGCTGGGGCTTATGTTTTGATTAAACTTCAGCCTGTTTTGGCGCTGTCCCCCGTGACGGATGCGGTACTCGTGGTTTTGGGTGCGGTGACGGCTGTTGGCGCTTCCTTGGTGGCGATCGCCCAAATCGACATCAAAAGAGCACTATCGCATTCTACCAGCGCTTCTATGGGTTTGGTGTTTATCGCCGTGGGGCTCAATCAAGTTGACATTGCTTTGCTGTTGCTGTTCGCGCACTCGATCGCCAAGGGCCTATTATTCATGAGCGTAGGGTCAATTATTACCACAACTAACACTCAAGATTTAACAGAAATGGGTGGGTTGTGGTCGAAGATGCCTGCCACAACTACGGCTTATTTAGTAGGCGCTGCGGGGATGGTAGCCTTGTTGCCTCTGGGTAACTTTTGGGCGATGCGACGCTGGCTCAACGGTTTTTGGACGGTGCCTTTGTGGCTGGTAATAGTGCTGCTTTTAGTTAATGGTTTGACGGCGCTAAATTTAACTCGCATATTCGGTTTAGTGTTTGCTGGAAAACCGCAGCCTAAAACTCGCAGAGCTCCGGAAGTCGGTTGGCAGATGGCTTTGCCGATGGTAATTTTGACGGTGATGGGGCTGTTGGTGCCTTGGATGTTGCAGGAGTGGCAACTATTAATTAGTTGGACTGGGCCTTGGGCGCAAACCGGGGATTTTGATACTTTAAATTTGCTTTTGAAGACGCTGGATACGCCGCTGTTGTTGTTATCTGGGTTGATTGGCGTTGCGGTTGGGGTGGCGATTTATTGGTACGGCGTTTTACCTCGACCGGTACGGCTGCCAGTCCCGGCGTTGCAGGATTTGTTTGCTTACGATTTTTATATCGATCGGGTTTACCGCTTGACTGTCGTTTGGGCTGTGGCTTTTATTTCTAAAATAAGCGCTTGGACTGATAGGTATGTGGTGGACGGGGCGGTGAATTTGTTCGGTTTTGCCACAATTTTCAGCGGTGAAGGGTTGAAGTACAGCAGCACCGGTCAGTCGCAGTTTTATGTGTTGACTATTGCAGCGGGGGTTGCTGTCTTGCTGGCGTTGATTATTTGGCAGTTTTAAACCGCAGAGGTTGGCAGATTAATTTTTCGGGGTTTTTCTGCTTTTTGTCTGATGTTATTTAATTTTAAACCGCAGATGAACGCAGATAATTTTATTCTGGGTTTGTCTGCTTTTTTATCTAATTTTATTCAAACTCGATCGGCCACAATTCTGTCACCGCAACTTCCCAACCGGGCAAAAGTTCGGGAATTGAAATCATGTCGCCGTCTCTCAATACCACTGGCTCGGCTGTCGGATTGTAAACTGTTACTGTGCGTTCGTCCGGGTCGATTAATATTCTTACTTTGGCTCCGAGTTCGATGAATGATAAAATTTTTTCTCGCAGGGATTTGAGGCGATCGGACTGAGATTTGATTTCTACAACTAAGTCGGGGACAAGTTCGGCAAAATACCTTTTACTTTGTTTGAGGCGATCGGCTGTCACACAAGAAACATCGGGAGCTCTCAGATCGGAATTGGGAAGAATAAACCCGCCGCTAGATTCAAATACTCGTCCGAGTTGGCGAGGTTTGACCCAGTTCCCCAAAAGTCTGCCAAACTCTGCTCCTATTTCGCTCGAAACAATGTCTGAGGGGCCCATAATGATAATCTTCCCCTCTACGAGTTCTAATTGGTAGTCTAGATGTGCTTCGCAGAGTATACCTTGCAGTTGTTCCAAGTCTGCAACGGTGAGGCGGGTGGAAGGAGAACCGGATTTAATTTGCAAATCTTCTCACTCTGTAAGACTTGAGGTCATAGGCGGATTCCAGAGACATTTGAATCTATGTTAACAAGAAAATCAGCCGATCGCTTTTATATGTAGTTGCTTTGCGTTAATGTTAAATATAGCTCTAAATACTGTGTAACAAAGGAAAGTTTTAATTGATGCTCAGTGCTTTAATCTGGATACCAATGTTGGCTGCTGCCCTGATTGGGCTCTGGCCTGGTTCAGTGAGTTCTAAAATAGTTCGGAATGTCGCGATCGCCATTGCGGGTATAACTTTTATTCTCTCGGTGATTTTGGCAGTTCAGTTTGATGCCAGTACAAGTCAGTTGCAGTTTTCGGAATTTATTCCTTGGATAGATGCTTTGGGATTGAATTACAATCTCGGTGTTGATGGTTTGGCTCTGCCTTTGGTAATTTTAAATACTCTACTGACAGGAATAGCTATTTACGCTACGGATGAGTCGATCCGCAGACCTCGACTTTATTATTCTTTGATTCTGTTAATTACCGGCGGCGTAACAGGGGCTTTTTTATCTCAAAATTTGCTGCTGTTTTTCCTGTTTTTTGAGGTAGAATTGATTCCGCTTTACCTGTTAATTGCGATTTGGGGAGGCGAGCGCCGGGGTTATGCTGCTACTAAGTTTTTAATCTATACTGCATTTGCGGGAATTGTGCTGCTGGCTGCTTTCTTGGGGACTGGTTGGCTTAGCGGTGCTTCTAGTTTCGATATGGTTGGTGCAGCGGGCGCATCGCATTTGCAAGGAGGATTGCCATTACCTTTGGTAAGGCAAATTATTTTGCTGGCAGGGGTGTTGCTGGCTTTTGGAATTAAGATGCCTTTGGTGCCTTTTCATACTTGGCTGCCGGATGCTCACGTAGAAGCTTCGACGCCGGTTTCGGTGCTGCTGGCGGGGGTGCTTTTGAAGCTGGGAACTTATGGGATGCTGCGCTTTGGTTTGGGTTTGTTTCCAGATGCGTGGGCGGTGGCGGCGCCGACTTTGGCGAGTTGGGCGGTGGTGAGTGTGCTTTACGGGGCGAGTTGCGCGATCGCCCAAAAAGATATGAAAAAAATTGTAGCTTACAGTTCGATCGCTCACATGGGCTACATTTTGTTAGCTAGCGCCGCAGCTACTCCGATTAGTATGCTGGGAACAGTTTTGCAAATGGTTAGCCACGGTTTAATTTCGGGGCTGCTATTTTTGAGTGTCGGCGTTGTTTACAAAAAATCCGGCAGCCGCAACATCGATGTGCTCAAAGGTTTGTTCAATCCCGATCGCGGTTTGCCGATGATTGGCAGTTTGATGATCCTCGGCGTAATGGCTAGTGCCGGCATTCCGGGTTTGGCTGGATTTATTGCGGAATTTTTGATGTTTCGGGGCAGTTTGCCAGTGTTTCCCGTGCAAACTTTGCTTTGCATGATCGGCACTGGTTTAACTTCAGTTTACTTTTTACTTATGGTCAACCGCGCCTTTTTCGGCCGCCTTTCGGATTTGGTGGAAAATTTGCCTCAAGTCCGCTGGCGCGATCGCATCCCTTCGCTGATTTTAGCCATAATTATCGCAATCATGGGAGTGCAGCCGGGAGTTTTAGTTGCTTTGAGCGAAAAAACTGCGATCGGAATGGTAGCTAATGTGCCGCCCCAAGTTAAAGTGATTGCTCAAAACTTGAAATAAAATATGACCTAGGTTCGTAGTGAGGAGTGCAACTACTCTCTTAACAGCTTTTAGCCCATAGGTTCGTAGTGAGGAGTGCAACTCCTCTCTTAACAGCTTTTAGCCCATCATTAAAGGACTTTAGTCCTTACTACAAACCTATTTCTTCGTTCTTCCTTCTATTCAGGCTTAATTAAAATGACAAGTACCGTATTAAAACCATCTTCCCATCCCCTATCCGCATACATTGACATCTTGGAATCAGGCCAAGCTTTGCTTCCCGAATCGGCGGAAAATGTAGTAGAAGTTGTCGGCATTCTCAAAAGTTACGGTGTGGTTCTCGATGCCTATTCTCGCAATCTCAACTACATCGCTGAAGAACAGTTTTTAGTGCTTTTCCCGTTTTTTAAATATTTCAACGGAGATGTGACTCTGCCCAAATTAATTCGCTATTTGTGGCACGATCGCATTAATTTTGAGTATGCTGAGTATTGCATGAGAACAATGTTTTGGCACGGCGGCGGTGGTTTGGACAGTTATTTGGATTCCCCGGAATTTAGCAGTTTGGCCGGAAAGGCGATCGCTGCGAAATTGAAAGGCAATTTTTTCATGCAGGGACTCAACAAAGCATTTCCTGATTTTTTGCCGGAACAAGTGCGGATGCTGGCTTACTACACGGGTCTCGGTCAGTTTTGGCGGGTAATGAGCGATTTGTTCATAGACTTATCTGATTCCTACGATCGAGGGGAAACTAAGTCTATTTCTGATGTAGTTGATTTTGTCAAAGCCGGTTTAGTCGCCGCAGCCAGCCTACCGATTACCTACAGCGTCAAGATTCACGGTCAAGTCTACGATATCATTCCGGCCTCGGCTAACTTAACATTTTTACCAGATGTAGCCGTGCCTTATGTAGAGGCTGTTTTTTTTCGGGGCACAGCTTTTTTTGGCACAGTTTCCTATAACGCTCAAGCTCATCAAATCCCGGAAAAACAAAAAGATTTTGCCTACGGGGCTTTGTTTGCTGATCCATTACCTATTGGAGGTGCAGGGATTCCGCCAACTCAATTGATGCAAGATATGCGTCATTATTTGCCGGAGTATTTGCACGAAGTTTATCGCAGTAGCTGTCGGGGTGAAGACGATGTGCGGGTGCAAATTTGCCAGAGTTTTCAAAAGTCGATGTTTTGCGTGACGACGGCGACTATTTTGGGTTTAGCACCTCATCCAATGAATACCTCCGATCCAGAGGAAAAAAAGGCTAATCGAGCTTATTTGGAAGGTTGGATGGATCGATTTGGGACTTCTCGCTTGGATTGGGCAAATCAGCCAACTAACAGGGCCTGTCAGTTGTTCCCCGAACGCTAGAAGGGCAACTGGTTTTGAGGGCGCAAGGTCTCTCGGAGTTACCACAATATTACCTGAAGAAAGCAATTGCTTTCTTTTGGAGGGCGAAAGCTCATCCTAGTGATCGAAATGATATTACGTTCCGTAAAAGAGCCGTTATAAGGCAAGTAGTGAAAACTTCAGTCCACACCCTTTTATGAGGACTGAAGTCCTCACTAACAAACAATTTTATAGTAGTCATTTTAGCGGACATAATATGACCTGATAAAGTGTTTGCTTTCGGCTCAGTGTGATTGCTTTCAGAAGATATATATCCGCTAAGGCTTAAACTGGTAATGACAGGATAAAGCACTTCTTATTTCCGAACTATCTAGATTCGGACTAGAAGACTCAGACCGTGAGAGTCCGTGCCACAAGTTCCCAGCAAACCATAAGTTTCTGCTAAATCTTTGACTAAAGCAGTTTGTATGGGACTGGGTTTCCAAGGATTGGGATTACCGTAAGCATAGTAAATTTCTACACCGTCAATGCCGAAACGGGCTGCTTCTGGGATTAGTTTATCTGCAGTTGATCGATACCTGCAAGGATGTGCGAGAACTGCTAAGCCTCCAGCTTCATGAATAGCTTCAATTACCCTGGCTGCTGGATAAAAATAAGTGCCTTCAGTGCTTTTACCTCGCAAGTAAGGTTTGAGACTGGGATGTTGCGGATCGAAGGCGTAACCGAGAATGTGTACCTCATTGTTGAGCAATTCGGCATTAATTTCAGCGCCTGTCCAGAGACTAGGTGCTTCGCTATTTTTGTCGGCATGGTTTGATTTCCAATTATCCAGCCAAATTTGAGCTTGAACGTAGCCTTGGGTGCTGTGGTGGTCGGTGATAGCTAAGCCTTTGAAACCCCCGGCTATGGCTTGTTCCATCAATTTCTCTGGCTGCAATCGCCCGTCGGAGTAGACTGTGTGCATATGAAAGTTATAGGAACCCGGACAGCTATCGGCATCAATTGTCTGGAAGACTTGTTTGAGTGCTGAGATATTCTGGGCTTCTGGTCGGAGACTAGAAGCGGGGGAGGTAGCGAAGTTGACAGCCATAAACGTTATTATAGGAAAAACTAGCTTTGTTTAATATATCTAATAAATCGATATGTTGCACCTGTGGCAATAGTCGGCTGTAGGATTGAAATATCTGGCGGATTGTTGCGTTCGGCACAAAATATCAATTCACTCGCACATCTTCCACAATTCTCTATCCAGCATTTTATCGTCGGGTGGGGCGGGTTTATGAGATGATTGATTTTAGGCAATTATACTTGGTAAAACTCGTCCCGGAGGGTTTGTTGACAATGCCACAAGATATCAATTACTCGCACATATTGCATCATTCTTAACAACAGGCAAGATGCCTGTTCCACAAAGAGTAAATTTTATTGTGGGGAGTAGGGGTTGGGCATCCTGCCCGCCCTTAAAAGGTTTGTAGAAAATGCCACAAGATATCAATTCAATCGCACTTTAAACCTGCGGCTGCGGCTGTGGGAAATTCGATCGGCAGAAAGGTAACGCCATATATTGCTGTAGAACAGGGTACAATATGCGCTACTCGTTTGGGAGGATTTTTCCGATTTCCAGTCTTTGAGTCAAACTCAATTATACCTGTGGCTCCTTCGGCTTTAAAGTTGGGATCGGCTAAGGTTTTTTGCATTCCTTCGCGGCTCGGTTCAGGCTGCATTTCTAGGGCTTTAATCAGCGTCCGGGCGGCATCATAGGTTAAGGCCGATCGAGTATTTACCGGGCCTCCCCACAATTTTTCAGCGTTTTGCGGAAATTTTTTGTCAAAACTTATTGACGGATGCCAAAACACGGATATGCCCAGTTTTTCAATAGACTTTAGCTCTTTTGCTACTTCTAACGTTCTCGGCTCGTACAGAGTCCAGGGCCCGACAATCCAATTGCGATCGCGGTTAGCTTTAATCATTTCGATCGCGTTTTCCAGGGAATTAGTGACTTGACCGTCGGGAATGACAAGTAAGGCTGTTTTTCCGGCTTTCTCAACTTGTTTGATTGCTGCTTCGGCGTTAAAATTATTTTTAGATAAGTCGTAATAATTACTTAGCCTAAAAGTCGAGCCTCCTTTTGCTTCAAATTGCTTTTTGAATTCTTCCCACAAAGAAGCGCTGAACGGACTGTTGGGATTGTAAAATACTGCGGCTTTTTTCTCACCGACCCCTAGCAGTTGATTTACTAAAGCTTCAGCTTCTCTGCTAGTTGTCGGAGCCGTCCGAAAGAAAAATTTTCGAGGTTTGCGCGTCAGTTCTTCTGTTGTGCTTCCCGGAGAAATGGCGACGAGTTGATTTTGATTGTAAATATCTACTGTTTCCACAGTCATGTCGCTAGTATAGTGTCCGATGACTGCTAGAATATCGGGCTGAGCGACCAGAGAATTAGCCCTTTGAACGGCGTAGGATTTGATATTGCCATCATCAGCAATGATGACTTTGAGACCTTTTCCTTTAATAGCTTTTGGTTCGAGAAAACCTTGACCGGGAAAATCTTTATTGTTTTCATTTGCAGCCAGAAGACCTAAATTAACTTCGGTTTGAGCTTGAGCAATGCCACGGAGCAGTTCTTCGGCTAAATTTGCGTTGAGGATGCTGCCGTCCTGATTTCTGCGGATGGGGACAACAATTGCGATCGTGTAATATTCTGCATTGATTGCCTTCAGCAGAGCATTGTTAATGTAAATTAAAGTTTCTGGATCTCTGCGGTCTTCCCGCCAGGACTGTTTGAGCAAATTTAAAGCTTCGGGATAATTTGAGCCGGCAAACTCATTGATTCCCCTTTGTTTTGACCACAGGGCGGAGGTTTGCACTAGGAGTTTTTCGCCAGAACTTACACCATCTGGGGAGGGTGTAGGCCACGTTGGTTGCGGGGAAATTCTGGGGATTAGCGGCGAAATTGTGGGGATTAAAAGTACGATCGCCCCACAAGCCGCAATTCCCGCAACGCCGAACAGCAGCCAGCGAAAGCGCGATCGCAACTTCCCCGAAGTTTTGGGTAACTCGGGCCGTGCGACGATCGAATCCAAGGCTTCCAACACCTCAGTAGCAGATTGGTAGCGCTGCTGAAAGTGGAAGCGCACCATTGTGTTTAAAATATTTGTTAGACCATCGCTAACCGGTTCCGATGTTAAATAATCCCAGATAATTTGGCAATTTTCGGGGTCTTGTGGCAGATTTCTGGGATGTCGCCCGGTGAGAGCTTGAATCGCGATGATTCCTACTGCATAGATATCATTGTAGGGTCGCGGGGCAGACTGCGGGTTGTATTGTTCGGCAGGCATATAACCCTCTGTGCCGATCGCCTGCGATGTCACTATTTCACCTGTACTACTAGAAGTCAAAGTGCTGATTTCTCTGACAGCTCCAAAATCAATGAGAGCAATTTTACGATATTGTGTAAGCCGAATTAAGTTAGAAGGTGTAATATCGCGGTGAATAACATTTGCTTGGTGAATAAAATTTAAAATTTCTAGAATTTCTCGTAACAAGGTAATTACATCTTCTTCCGTCCACTGCTGGCCCTGAACGAGTTCTTGACTTAGGGGAGTTCCTTGAATGTATTCTTGAACTAAGTAAAAATTGCCATTTTCCTCAAAGCTATTGAACAATTCAGGAATGCGCGAGTCATTTCCTAGACGGCTCAAAGCCCTAGCTTCCCTTTGAAATCGCCTCCTGGCTCTTTCCAATACCTGGGGATTTTCGGATTCAGGAAAAGGAATTTCCTTAATCACGCACGGGGGATTTTCGGGGTTTTGTAGATCTTGAGCGGTGTAGGTTCTAGCAAATCCTCCCTGTCCTAATTGAGCGATGATTATGTAGCGTTCGGCTAGTATCTCTCCGGGATTGAGACACATAAATTTTATAGTTCCTTGTGGAAGTGCGATCGTTGATGTTGATTATAAGCTTTTTTGTTGCCAGATACAGCTTGGCAATATATCAAATTAGTCTCTGTATATATCAAAAACACTATAACTCTCAGCAATTACCACTTCTATATTAGTGATGACTGATCGCTAATTATCAATTATCTTTCTGCTAACTTGCTGAGTACAAAAGCAGCTAAAAATCCGCAGACAGTAATTAGTCCAGCAAAATCGTGAGTTTCCTCGAATGCTTCGGGAATCATAGTATCTGAGATCATTGCTAAAATACCCCCTGCTGCTACGGCGGTAGTTGTGGCTATTACTTCCGAAGAAAAGTGGCTGAAAACCGCATATCCTAACAATGCTGCGATACCGGAAATAACTGCGATCGCGCCCCAAACTCCAAAAATGTAACCGATCGATCTCCCTGCTTTTTTCATACCGGCGGCGCTGGAGAGCCCTTCGGTAATGTTGGAGAGGAAAATTGCCGCTACTGTCACCCAACTGACAGCGCCTCCAGAAATCATGCTGACACCAAGGATGATCGACTCCGGTATTCCATCTAACAGCGCGCCGAGGGCGATGGCTAATCCGCCATCGCCTGACTCTGTTTTAGCTGCGTGCAAAGCGCCCGATCGCTTGCGGTGTTTTACTCCCTGTTGATTCACAAACCAATTGGTGGCTGTGTAGATAGTAGCGCCCCAAAAAGCCGATCGCCGTCGAGTCGAAACCGCCGCGCTTGTAAGCTCCGGTGTTGCTGAATTAGGGTATGATAGATTTATAGTGCGAGCGCCCGAAAATAACACTTCAAAAAACTCAGAGCTTATGCAATGTCCTGAATGTCAGTCAACTCATGTTAACCCTGTTTTGTCACTCTGGCAGTAGTATAATAATGTAAAAATTCTCGAACCAATACACAGAGTATGGTACAGCCTCGTCGGGCCACACCGACAGTAAAATTTGTGGATGAATATTGCCAATGGTATACAAGCCTGTTTTCAGATGTCAGGAGTTTTGAGGCTTTTAAGTACTTTCATAATTGATGTGTTTCTGAGCTAAAACGTAAAACACTGCCTGCGATAGCTAAAATCGTTGGATTAGATAATCATCAAGGATTACACCATCTTTTTACATCATCACCGTGGTCAATAGAAGAGTTAAGGATTCGGCGATTAGAGTTAATTTTCCATCTTATTAAAAAATCGACCATTCATTTTAATAATAGATGAAACAGGAGACAAGGAAAAAGGTAATAATACAGATTATGTTAAACGTCAGTATATAAGAAACTTATGGAAAAGAGATAATGGGATGGTAGTAGTGACAGCCTACGGTGTTTTTTGCGGGATGACATTTCCGTTATTGTTTGAAGTGTATAAACCCCGTGAACGATTACAGTCAGGAGATAAATATCGTACCAAGCCAGAAATAGCAGCCCTGTTGATAAAAAAGCTATCATCAGTGGGTTTTAACTTCAACTTATTCCTGGCAGATAGCTTATACCATTTTTTTAAAGATGTGATAGAGATAAAGAAGGTAAAATCCAAGACCATCCGGTGAGAAAACCACTGACGCGAGCGGTGAAAGATGCCAAAATTTCCTGGACTTTTGTGCGGAGTTCGTCAAGATTACTAAACACCGACCAAGCTAAAAAATCTTTAAGATATTCCGTAACCGTTCAGGGGGGGGTAGAAGAGAAATAGCCCAAAAAGCGGAGAAAATCTGATAAATTAAGTGACATGGAAGAAAAGCGCGTCAACCACTTAGAGCAGATACCCCCAGAAGATTGGGGGAAAACTCCAACCAGTGTCAAAAAACTGGTGGAGGCAATGGCGCAGCAAATAGAACAACAGGAAAAGAAACTAACCGAAGTCCTGACAGTTCA
>NZ_JAUBPR010000199.1:0-6946 GCF_036700845.1 Microcoleus sp. S13_C5 | reverse complement strand
AATACGTCAATATACTTACACACAGAAAATCATTTAGGATTGCTCTCGATATAGAAAATCATTTAGGATTGCTATAGTACCGCAATATCTGGAACAATCGATCGACCGCCAAACGTACACCGCAACTCTGGAAAAGCGTAAGCTATCTTGGGTTCCTCTACCACTTCATTAAGGACACGCAGGAATTGCCGCTGGAGACGAGAATGTTTAGTTTTCGGCATAGGTTTTTGAAGAATTTCCCCCTCAATGTATTCGCTAGCAGGTTTAGTTTCTGGCAGTTTCAAAAAGTCTTCCAGGGTGAAGCGCCTAGTTGCGACTGTCATAAATAAATTCCTCAATTCTACCTATCTTCAGTGTAATTCAAAAACTATTTAGTTTGCATAACACTGGTGTTACCTAGCCTAATTTCCCGGAACAATCTGCTGTTTAAATTCAAACAAATTAGGATTGGTAGGGTCATAAAAAGCCCGCAACCAATGCACGTTTGGAGAACCAAAAGTTTCAACTCTAGTAAAATTTTTCATTCTCGGTAATTGAGTCTCATCGGTAAAATGGGGTAAAGGTTTATCGATGCGGAAATAGTGAGTATCGCCGTGGACGAATACAACCTGCCCTGGGAAATTGCCTGTTTCTGTTTCCAGAGTTGCGATAAAATCGTTGTAGCCACTTCTTCTTTTGTCCGTCGGATCGAGTTCAAATCCCGGATTGGCCTGTGCAACTAACATAATTCCTTTGCTGTTGCTGCGTTTGGCTAAAGCAAAACATTCTTTGATCCACGCTAAGTTAGCCCAATTGCGATCGGCATATTCTGCATCTGCTTCGGGAGTGCGCCCAAAATTGTTGTTGCTTCCCGGCATATTAATCGCGAAAAACACAACGCCATGATAAATCCAGCGAACATTTTCGCGGAATTTAGCAAACTGTGGGTTTTCGCTTTGACGGGTGAGAGTTAAGGTGCGCTTTCCCAAACTTTGATTACCGTTGCTAAATATTTCTCGCAGTTTAGCGAGTCTTTCTACTGGATCGTAACTGCCGTTATTTGAACGGTGGCAATCCGTCCATTCATTGTCACCATAAACTAGAATAAATGGAATTGCAAAATTCTCAAATAACTGCTTGCGGCTGACAAAAGTTGCATCATCGCAGACACTAGAACCGTTTTTAATGTCGCCGTCGTGGACTACAAACGCTGCGGGCGATCGATTGATATCTGCAATCAAACTCGGAAATTTTGCTTCTTGTTCGGCACTGTAGGGCAAATCGCCAATTAAGGCAAATTCAAAAGGTCTATCGCCCGAAGTTTGAGCGTAAGTCAAAACACCAAAACCCGTAATTGATACAAAAACAATAAAGGCAATAATTAGATATTTATTAGTCATTTATTTAGTTCCAACTAATTTAGTTATCAGGACTTACGTAGAACCATAAAAAATAGATGCTGCGATTGCTTCACTACCGTTTGCAATGACAGACTTATGTTATTTGCTTAAGTCCTGGTCATGATACCATATAAGCCGACAAATCACTCTCAAAAATCATGAATTTTCGTCGGTTGCTCTCGCTAATGGCCATGCTTTCGATCGCAGGCTGCAATATCCAAACGCCAAAAACCAACACACAGCCTACAGAAAGTCGATCGCCAATAGCAACCCCTGTTCCCGCCAAACCAAAGTCTGAAATCAAAGAAGCAACACTAATTGCTGTCGGCGACATCATGATGCACAGTACCCAAACGATCTCGGGCTACGACGCAAAAAAGAAAACATACAATTTTGACAGTTTCTTCGCACCTGTTAAAAGTATCCTATCAACAGGCGATTGGGTAACGGGAAATCTCGAAACACCTTTAGCGGGGGAAAATGCGGGCGGATATACGGGATATCCGCTATTTAACGCACCGGCTCAATTAGCGGATGCGGCTAAAAAAGCCGGATTTAATATCTTGACAACTGCGAACAATCATGCTTTAGATCGTGGAGAAAAAGGGGTAATTAGGACGATCGCCAATCTGAGCGATCGGCAAATTGCGTACACAGGAACAGCCACATCAGCCGCCGAGGCTTCACGCACTTTAATCAGCACTAAAAACAACATTTCACTAGCCATCCTAGCCTACACCTACGGCACAAACGGCATTCCCATACCCAAAGGCAAAGATTACTTAGTTTCCCTAATAGACGAAAAAAAGATAGTCAAAGACATTGCCAAAGCACGAAAGCAAGGAGCAGATATTATCGCAATTTCCCTGCATTTTGGCGATGAATATCAGCGACAGCCAAACCCCCAACAAAAACAATTAGTGGAAAATCTATTAAAAGCCGGTGCAGACATCATTCTCGGCAGCCATCCCCACGTCGTGCAACCTTACAAAATTTTTAACTTTCCCGGAAAAAATGGCAAAACTCGCAAAGCTGTAGCAATTTATTCAATGGGAAACTTCGTTTCCGGTCAAAATAAAAAATATACAGACTTAGGCGTAATTTTGCAAGTAAATATTCGCAAAACTTTTCCCGAAAAAACCACAGAAATTACCACCATCAAAACCTTTCCGACTTGGGTACAACGCTATACTTTGAATAATAAAACTAACTATCGCGTTTTGCCCTTAGAAACAACTGTCAGCCAGAAAAAAGATGCGCTGCTAGCAACTTCACAGTATCCTGTTTTATCAAAATATTTGCAGGATATGAAGAATCATCTTAACTCTTTGAATAGTCCGAAGAAATCCAAATAATTTGGCATTTAGAATTGGGAATTGGGCATTAGTTATTGGAATTTAAGGCCTAGCCGAGCGATTTGTATTTTCAGGCAGTGTCCATTGCTAAGGTAACTAAGCTAGGGAAGCATTTGTCAATTAGCAATTATGCTCAGAATTTAATCAATTTTTGGGTATCAAACTTAGATTTGGGCGATCGAAAAATCATGCCGAATCTTCAGCAAATAAATTTACCCAAGCTTGGATATCCTTTCCAATCAGTGCGAAATCGGCAGCAAAATAGCGCGTCATATCAACTCCGTTAGCATCGAATTGTAAAATCGAATCAACAGTCAATACTCAACTATCATTCATTTTTTCTGCTGACGGTTAACAGTCAACAGTCAACAGTCAACAGTCAACAGTCAACAGTCAACAGTCAACAATAATTCCGGTGCAACCGGAATTGAGTTCAATTGACCCCTGGTAAGCTTTGGAAGCAATCATGTATCCAACGGAAGAGGGTGTAGTGGAGTAGAGCGACTTTTCTTTTTTTGATTATATTCTTCCGATACGCCAAGATAATCAGATGGTTGATATCTGGCGAATATCTCAGCGAAAATGTTAGGCAATTTTCGATAAGGAGAAACACCCAGATCTTTAAGCAAGATGTCAATATATTGTTGGAAGCGAGTGTTGGTTCCACAGGATCGCGAAGGTTCAAATTGAATATTTGCGCGTTTCCACTGGCGGATATATTCAATACTTTTTTCCATATTCTCGCTGGAAGGTAACTCAAGTTCACCCCGCAAGTAAGCACACAGCCATTGTGTGGCAATCTCGACTGCTGGCACGTGCATATATCCATGATTGAACCCGGAAAAGGCAATGCCAGGAATGCGAGGATGAAGCAAGTGGCGATATAATTGCACGCCATCGGGTTCGGTTTCCAACATTTTTCGATATTTATCAGGCAAAAATGGAAAAATAGGCGTTTGCGAACCCAAAGATAGAACGACTAAATCGCATGGAATCTCGCAACCATTTTTCAATTTTACTGATTCTCGCGAAAAACCAGATAATTCTGCACGGTGGGGCGAGATTTTTCCTTCTGCAATAAACGGATAGTAATCATCAGGTGCAACCGCTGTGGCTGAACGTAAATCAGGCAATAGTTTGTGGTCGGGTTGTACAGCTTTGATTCTACCTTGGGCGGCTTGGCTTTTTCCAGAAACATTTCGCTGAACTTGAAAGCGGAAGATGGATGCAATCAAATCCCAAAAACCTGAAACAATGAAGCCAAGGCGATTGTGCAGGAAACGTTCAATGGCGGTTGGATGTGCCCAACTTGTCATCATCACTGTTCCAAAACGGCTGAATAATGCGTAGGTAAAATGTACGCCCAAAATCCATTCTGGGATAAGCCAGCGCGGTGTACGAAATACATGATTTACTTGCGCGCCTTGTTTTGCTGCGAAAGTCGCCATGTCTAAGGCGCTCTTTCCGAAGCCAACGATTACAACTCGTTGATTATCGAATACATCAAGCGTGTGGACATCCCGTTCAGTGATGATTTTCCCGCCGAAATCTTCGATACCTGGAAATGCAGGTTGATACTTTCCTTCTGTATATTGCCCAACTGAGATAACGACGTATCCAAATAATTCTTCGTGAACGCCATCCTGATTTTTATATCTTAATAGCCAGCCATCTTCTGTTTCTTTTAGTTCGATAACTTCGTGATTTAACCGCACATCAAGCTTTAGATGGTTGACCGCTTGCTCCAAATAATTCAGGATTTGTTCTCCGGTGGGATGTAAATCAGGCGTGAATGGCCAGGGAAAATCAGATAAATGATACTGCTCTCTGATATTTTGCAGGTGTACGTTTGGGTATGCAAGTGCCCATACTCCGCCAATCTTTTCTGATTTCTCGAAAACAACTGCTGGGAAACCATTTTTCTTGAAAATATTGGCTGTCGTAATGCCTGATATTCCCGCGCCAATAATGGCAATTGGCATACCGTTTTTGTATTGCATATATTTGAGTCTCCTGATTGGGTATGGTGATTATAGTAATTCTCCTGACGGAGTGACAAAAAACCGGAAAACCTTGCAATGAGAAGGGTTTAAATCGATCGCTATCAAAAAAACAGAGGCGTTGTCACCCCGTCAGATCCCCGACCTTAACCCCAACTGCTGATAATAGCTTAGTTGGTTATAGACGCTTGGGGGAGAGCAATGCTTGCACTCTGGCTGCTATAACGTCAGTTGAGGCGAGCTGGCCCATTCCGATCGCCCCAAGGATGTAACTAATAACTAATAACTAATAACTGCTTAATTAACCAAGCGATCGCCCCTTCAACATCAGCAACCTGCTCAACATCGGGAATTTGCGGCCGCTGCACCATCACAACCGGAAGTCCCAGTTCCCTAGCCGCAGCGATTTTAGCATAAGTAGCACCGCCGCCGCTGTTTTTGCTAACAATTGTATCAATTTGATATTCTAATAGTAATTGCCGCTCGTCTTCCAATGAAAAAGGCCCCCTTGCTAATAACAATTTACCGTTAGGTACAGGAGTATTTAGTGCAGGAGGATCGATCGCCCGCATCAAAAACCAAATAGCATCCAAACCAGCAAAAGCAGCCAATTCCTGCCTACCAATCGTGAGAAACACCCGCTGAGACAGCCCTAATAAAGCCTTTGCAGCCTCCGAGTGGCTGGCAACATCAATCCAGCGATCGCCCTCCACCCTCTCCCAAGCTGGACGCACCAGCATCAAATAGGGCACATTACATTCAGCAGCAGCAATAGCAGCATTGGCAGAAATCTGAGCCGCAAACGGATGAGTAGCATCAATTAACAAGTCGATCGGGCGATCGAGCAAAAACGCTGCCAGTCCAGCCGCCCCACCAAACCCCCCAATTCGCACCGTACCCGTTTTGGGGGTAAAAGGCTGTTGAGTGCGTCCTGCTAGCGAAGATATCACCTCTATTTCAGCAATTTGAGACGCTCTTACCGCCAGTTCCGCAGCATCCCCCGTCCCGCCCAAAATTAGCAACCGTTTTTTCACCAAATTCTCCCTAACTTATTGAGATTTTAGATTTTAGATTTTAGATTTGTAAATGACTTATGAAATAAGGGTTCGGAGGTTGCCTACAGTCACATCCTTTTTTGAAACTGGTACTATCCAAGCAACGCCCGCAATTTCGGTTAATAATATGTTTAGTAAAGTTTAAACTGCCAACAACGATGATTCGCTCACTTTTGACATTTTTTACAGTATTAATTGTAACCGGGTTAGTTTGGTTGGGAAATATCGCGCCCGCTACCGCACAAGTACAGCCAACAGATATCGCCCCTCCCGAACAGGAACTGGGAGAACTCGTACAAAAAGCTTTTGAAGCTACAAATGAAGGCCAATTTCCCGCCGCTGAAACTTTTTGGACTCAAATTATTGACAAATTTCCCTCACAAGCCGCCGCTTGGAGCAACCGAGGCAATTCTAGAGTCAGCCAAAACAAACTACAAGCCGCTATTTCCGACTACGAAAGAGCGATCGAACTAGCTCCCGACGCCCCCGATCCCTACCTAAACCGCGGCACAGCCTTAGAAGGTTTAGGACGCTGGGAAGAAGCGATCGCCGATTACAATCACGTGCTAGAATTAGACCCCAAAGATCCAGCAGCCTACAACAACCGAGGCAACGCCGAAGCCGGTTTAGGAAAATGGGAACAAGCAATAGCCGACTACAGCAAAGCCTTTGAATTAGCCCCCGAATACGCCTTTGCCCGCGCCAACCACGCCCTCGCACTTTATCAAAACGGGCAAACCAAAGAAGCAATTCGCAACATGAAAAACATCGTCCGCAGATACCCCCAATTTGCCGACATGAGAGCCGCCCTTAGCGCCTGTCTGTGGCAAGCAGGAAAGCGCGGCGAAGCTGAGAGCAATTGGGTAGCAGCAGTCGGCCTCGATTCCCGCTATAAAGACCTCGATTGGGTTGCCAATACCCGACGCTGGCCGCCAGTTGCAGTCAGTGCATTAGACAAATTCTTGCACTTGCAATAATCTCAAAACGCCCAGAAAAAATTTTGAGCATCCCGATGATTGTGGGGTATTTTTCCTACAAGGGATGCTCCAAAGAATTGCTAAATGTCATCGGAAGATAGCAGTAAATAGGGTTTGCTGAATAATCGATCGCAAACTAAGAACAGGAGCGATCGATATATTCAAACTCAACTAAAGATA
>NZ_JAUBPR010000316.1:0-1022 GCF_036700845.1 Microcoleus sp. S13_C5 | reverse complement strand
TACAGCACTTCCGGATGTTATGAGGTACAATAGAATCGACTAAAAATAATATACCAATGAAAGCATACTCAGTAGATTTGCGAGCCAAAATAGTAGCAGCCCATTTAGAACAGAAGCTGTCTATCAGAAAAACAGCAGAAATATTTGCCTGCAGTAAAAGCTTAGTTCAAAAACTTGTCAAGCAACAAAAAATCGAGGGAAATTTACAGCCCTTACCCCGGGGTAAACCCAGATTCAGTCATTTGAATAATGCGTCAAAAGAATTAAGAGAAATAGTGGCAGCACATCCCGATGCAACTTTGGTAGAATTGTGTGAGTTATTCGCCCAAAAGACAGGAAATTGGGTAGGCAGAACAGCCATGTGTAGCGCCTTACAGAAGTTGGGATTAAATCGTAAAAAAAAAACAGTTAGGAGTAGCCAAGCAGGCACAGAAAGAGTCATGAAGTTAAGGTTAGAGTATTGGGAAAAAGTCAAGGATATCCAGCAAAAAAATTTAGTATTTTTAGATGAGACTGGAGTATTGCTAGGTTTAAGCCGAACTCATGCACGTTCCCAACTAGGAACTAGAGCCTATGCGGTCAAACCTTTTTATCGAGGCAAAAAAGTCACAGTAATTGGTGCAATTAGTTTCAAGCGAGTAGTGGCATTAATGACCATAGACAACTCGATGGATAGCCAAGCATTTGAGGTGTTTATCGAGAAATGTTTAGTGCCACAATTGTGGTCGGGAGCAGTAGTAGTTATGGATAACTTACCAGCGCATAAAGTAGATTCAATTAAGCCTATGATTGAAGCGGTGGGTGCTTCTATCTTGTGTTTGTCCCCATACTCTCCGGATTTTAATCCAATTGAATTATGGTGGTCGCAACTCAAATCTTTATTGCGACAGTTTTCACCAACCACCACTAAAATGGTTGACAACATAATTGCTGTGGCTCTTGACTTAATTAATCCGAAACATCTCAAAAACTGGTTTACTAATTGCTGCTACTGTACCTCATAACATCCGGAAGTGCTGTAA
>NZ_JAUBPR010000021.1:0-78449 GCF_036700845.1 Microcoleus sp. S13_C5 | reverse complement strand
AATGGTTATTAAATGGGATCGAAAAATCAAAAATAAAGGCAATGCTATTTTATCCGGTTTAGCTGCGTAGCAGCTTAACTCAGTACCCTTTGCTTTCTCGATACCCGTTAATCTGCACAAAGCACCGTAAAAGTCATTTTCATCGTAAACATCTTCTAAGTTTAGGTAAATGGGTTTGCGAGGCTCACGGAGTTGATTTGGTGCTTCTCGGTAAATGGCTTGTAGCAGAGAACTTTTGCCGATCGCTCTTTCGCCAATGATTGCTACGCTACTGCCACTATTGAGCGTATCAAATACCGCTCTAATTTCCCGTTTTCTACCAAAGAAAAATTGCGGTTTGTCTATCCTGCCAGTTAGAGGAAAAAATGGATTATTGTATTTGATATTTGGTGGTTCTACTTCGGCGGTTGGATTGTCATTTGGTAAAGCTAATTGGGGCGATGGCGTTCCATTGGGTTCTCGAATTTCTTGCCAATCCAATCCTAAAGCCTTGCAAATTGCCACAAAATACTGGGGCTTGACACCCTTACAGTTGAAAAAATTATTAACTCTACCAAGACCGATGCCTGTCTGTGACTTTTTGCCCTCGCCTATCACAACACGATCGGCTAAGTCTTGGCGACTCCAGCCTTTGTCTGTGAGAGCTATTTGTGCTTTTTCGATTCCTGCCTGGGATGCTTTGAGCGTTGGTTGCGGCATAGCCAAATTAGAAACCTTTTAAGTATTATAGCGAGCGATCGCCAACCAAACGCATCCTAAACGCATACCAAACTCATACTAAGTGAAACCTATACACAGGCTGACTTTGAAGCTTTTCCCCTTTAAGATTAAAACATATCCAATAAGAAAGTAGCAATTATGAAAGCTAAACCAAATATGACACCTGCTAAACCCAAATCTACTAAAATGACTCGTAAAAACACTCCTCCTCAATCTCCCTCTCCTTTCCAGTATGTCTTCGCCACTGTTATCTTTTTTACCTTACTTTCTGGAGGAGTCTCTTTACGAATTAGTACCGAAGATCGGCCATCTCCCCAACAAGCTCGCATTTTTGAGACTTGCAATAGCACTTGGAATATGGGTGTGGGTGCGATTTTCGGACTTTTAAGTAGTAAGGTAGTTCAAGATAATGATGATGATGAGTAATCTCTGATAGTTTATTTGCAAAAGGGCGATCGCCCGACCTGTCCAAAAGTGCGAGCGCCCTTAATCTCACTTCCCTTAATTACAAAACAAACTAGGCTCTACATGAAAAAAACTCCCCAGAATCAATGCCAACTCTTTACCAATATCTCGATCGCCATTAACCACTTCATACACTCTTTTTTCAGAGCCAATAACTCCCACCAAGTCAGCAGGTTGTAACTCTCTTTGCTCCATCAAAAACAGCAGTATTGAATGAGGCGTTGCTGTGGTTCCTGGTGCGTAATATTCCTGCTCAAATTTTTCAATCAATGCAATCAGCAATTCATATAACTCATTTTCTTCAGGAGTTCGATCGCCCCGGTGCATTAACTCCTCCACCATAGCCAGAGCCTTCTCATTATCCGCTTCATTTCTAATTATTTTAGGCTGATACAGAGACAATAACTCTTTGTATTTATCTGGATTAAAAGTAAGGGTCATTTTTCCATTTCTCCTTATCATACTCAGCATGGGTGAGAATATATTTGATATAAATTAATTGGCTTTCATAATCAATACTAACTATTAATCGATAATTATTACCTTTGATATTAAAAATTGTAAACCCTCCAACAGCTTCGGCTTTAGGAAAAACAGATTGTACCTCAATTAAATTAGACCATTTAGCCTTGCTAGCAATTTTAAACCAGTTATCCAAAGCTTCCCCGCAATCAGCATGAGTTTCGCTGTATTCACGCACCCGTTTGTAGCTGATTATGTGCATCTACTATACGCAATTTAAACTAAGTTTGAGTTTAGCTCAACCAATTTCTTTGGTCAAGAGCGTGAAGCGCAGCTATCCCGTAGGGAATCGCCCTTAATCTGCAAAAGGTAGAATAGGCCGGAAAGCCTGTTCCTAGAACCCCATTTGTGGAACAGACCGGAAAGCCTGTTCCTAGAACCGACAAAAAAACAGACTCTTTGTGGAACAGGCATCTTGCCTGTTCCTGACAAAAAGCCACACAGATTACGAATCTCGATCGAGCTTCAGCACAGCCATAAAAGCCTCCTGCGGCACATCCACAGTACCCACAGACTTCATCCGCTTCTTACCCTTCGCCTGCTTTTGCAGCAACTTTTTCTTCCGCGAAATATCACCGCCGTAACACTTCGCCAACACATCTTTCCGCAAAGCCGGAATGTGCTCTGAAGCAATCACCTTCGCGCCAATTGTCGCTTGAATAGGAACCTTAAATTGATGGCGAGGAATCAACTCCTTGAGTTTTTCCGTCAACCCGCGGCCCACATTATAAGCCTTATCGCGGTGTACGATCATCGCCAAAGCGTCAACCGGATCGCCATTAATTAAAATGTCCATTTTCACTAACGGATTTTCGCGGTAGCCAATTATGTGATACTCCATGCTCGCATAACCGCGCGAGCGCGATTTCATCTGGTCAAAAAAGTCCGTCACCACCTCCGCCAAAGGCAACTCGTAAACCAGCGTAGTTCGGCCTTGACTCAGATACTTCATATCCATAAAAATGCCCCGCCGACTTTGAGACAGTTCCATCAGCGCGCCCACATAAGTTTCTGGCGACAGCATTTCTACCCGCACATAAGGTTCCTCAATTTTCTCCCGATACTGAGGATCGGGCAAGTGGCTGGGATTGTCAATTGTTAACACTTCCCCTTTAATTGTTGTGATTTGATAAACCACAGAAGGAGCCGTAACAATCAAATCCAAATTGTATTCTCTCTCCAGTCTTTCTTGCACAATTTCCATGTGCAGCAAACCCAAGAAACCGCAGCGGAAACCAAATCCCATCGCACTCGAAGTTTCCGGTTCGTAAGAAAGCGCCGCATCGTTGAGTTCGAGTTTTTCTAAAGCTTCCCGCAAATCTGGAAATTGGTCAGCATCGATCGGGAACAAGCCGCAAAAAACCATCGGCTTTGCCTCTGTATAACCCGGCCAAGGCTCCGGTGCAGGCTTTTTGACCAAAGTAATCGTATCGCCGACGCGAGCATCAGCTACGGCTTTAATTGCCGCGCCCAGATAACCAACTTCCCCGGCGTGCAGTTCGTCTACTTGAACTTGAGTCGGCGAAAGGATGCCCAATTCATCGATGACATATTCCTTACCCGAAACCATCAACAAAACTCGATCGCCTTTTTTGACACTTCCGTCCATCACCCGGAAATACACAATTACCCCGCGATAAGGGTCGTAATAACTATCAAAAATTAGCGCCCGCAGCGGTTTGTCCACAGTATCCTGCGGCGGCGGCACCAATTCGACGATCGACTCCAAAATTTCATCTATACCAATTCCTTCCTTAGCCGAAGCCTCAATCGCCCCGCTACAGTCGAGACCGATAATTTCTTCAATTTCCCCTTTTACCCGTTCCGGTTCTGCCCCCGGCAGGTCAATTTTATTTAAAACTGGAATAATTTCCAGATTGTTTCCCAAGGCAAGGTAGACATTTGCGAGGGTTTGTGCTTCTACGCCTTGAGATGCGTCTACCACCAGCAGCGCCCCTTCGCAAGCAGCGAGCGATCGCGACACCTCGTAAGAAAAGTCCACGTGTCCGGGAGTGTCGATCAGATTGAGCACGTACTCCTGACCGTCCTTGGCAGTGTAATTCATCCGAGCCGCTTGCAGCTTAATCGTAATGCCGCGTTCGCGTTCGAGATCCATATTGTCTAAAAACTGCTCCTTCATCTCCCGTGCCTGCACAGTCCCAGTCGCCTGCAACAGGCGATCGGCCAAGGTGGATTTTCCGTGGTCGATGTGAGCAATAATCGAAAAATTGCGAATGCGAGATACAGGGACGTTAGTCATGTTTTTTATCGAAAAGCTAATCGGCAAAGGATACTTTTTGTTGTATGATTACACAAGCAAGAGTAGAGTGCTTACTTCAACCTCTTACTGGGGATTGAGATGAAACCACAACTGAGGCAAACCTCAAGAGTATCAGTTATTACCCTTTCAAGTGTCCGAGCGAGCCCGGACACCCAAAAGGAAAAAACTTTTCTCTCTCTCAT
Source organism: Microcoleus sp. S13_C5 (assembly GCF_036700845.1). Classification (NCBI taxonomy): domain Bacteria; kingdom Bacillati; phylum Cyanobacteriota; class Cyanophyceae; order Oscillatoriales; family Microcoleaceae; genus Microcoleus; species Microcoleus sp. S13_C5. Next base: position 74,279 of record NZ_JAUBPR010000021.1, on the reverse strand, counting down.
TGTACAGAAAGCGGTTAAGCGGTTGAGGAAAGGTGGGGTGCAAATCAGGGACTGCAAATATCTAGTCCAGTCGGTTGTCATCAAAAGAATTGAAACTTAAGAATTAAAACTAGGATTTTTTAACTATGAGCCAGTCAAGTATACCCTCCCACAGTTCGTCAGAAAAAGTGGAACTATCTATCCATATAGATTCTGAACTGCTAGACCAAATTAAGCACTTGACGAATGACCCCAGCAAAGTCATTGAAACAGCTATCAAGCAGTGGCTCAGAGGCGAGCGCCGCGAAGACGAGCTGGCTCTGAGTTTACGCCGCAACCCCCCAGTCCCGCCACGCGGTGAATGGAACGACTGAGGTGCTCTGGCCCCAGACGGCGCGCGCAAATCTGCAGGCTGTGAAATTTTGATCGAGCGGGCGATCTCCTGCAGATTTCGTGGCTAAAGCTACAAGTGGTGGACGAGTGAACTCGGCTAAATCACAACCTCGGAACTATTCTAGGTGAGGGAAAAAATGCGTGAGCCATTCCCTGACTAGAGTTGTTCGCAGCCTCATATTTTGGCGTAATTTTCACACTTGATAGTTAATCGGTGCAGATTCCTAATTTCTCAATATTAATTTTTATCTTTAAATGACCCAAAACGGCTGAGAACGAATAGTTTTGAGTTTTGAGTTGAGTTCTGAATTAAGAAATTAATATTTGATGAGTTCATTACTCACTCAAAAGTCAATAGTAGAAGCCTATGATTTTTGCAAATTGTGAGTTTTGAGCGATTAATGTTTTAATTAAAAAGCCAACAACTTTTTAATTGATTAATAATTCACAAATTAACAGTAGAAGCCCCAAACAATGGGGAGTATAGAGTCTTCTATGAAAAACTCAAGGCTCCAAAATCCGAACTACTTTCATCCCCTACTCTGATGGACTCTAATACAGATTTCCGGCGATCGAGCCTCGCCTCTACAGTTTTGTTTCAAGAGTTAGGGGCAGAATTAGTATTTACCCAAGACGCCTCTGGTCGATATCTATCTTTTTACTGGCAAAAAGCCGAGCAGTACAACCTTACAGCAGAACAAATTGTCGATCGCCCCCTCAGCGAAACCCTGCAACCCCTCCCCCCTGCGCCTTATCTCGATATCCTGCGCCGGTCGCTCGAAACCCTCGTACCGCAACGGTTCAGCTATCCATTTTGCCACGCCGGACAATATTTTCTCTTCGATTTGACACTCACTCCGGCGATCGACTCAAACGGCAAAGCTACAAAAGTCTTAGTTATGGGAAGGCTGCTGTCTGACAAACCCACAGACAGACGGCCCGACTCCCCAGAATTCATGCTCTATCGAGCTTTGCCATCCCCCTTGGATGCCCGCCAACAAATGTCGCTTCCAGCGAGCCGTATCCCCGGTCGATCGCTCCCTCCCTACTCGGAAATCGATCGTAAAATCATCTCCCAAATCGCTCAAAACCTCCACAAAACCCTCGATTTAGCCACCATTTGGCAGCAAACTGTTAACAGCTTGGGTCAAGTTTTGAACGCGAGTCGCTGCATCATCTGTTCCTACAAAAAAGACAGCGAAAATCTCGAAACTTCCCCCTTCCTTGCCTCGGAAAATCAGCAAAATTCGACCGCAGCAGCCGAATTACAACACTCAATAGCTAGCGACCCCTCGCCCCCGCTTTCCCCCGCTCAAATCGAAAATCTCCAATCGAAAACTTTTAAAGTAGTAGCTGAGTACCGCCAAGAAGCTTACTCTTCTATGCTGGGATTAGAACTGCGCGCAGCCGAACAACCAGGGTGGATTCAAACTTTAGCCACCTTAAAACCAGTAGCAGTCGATTACGCCTCCCCCGCCGCCGATCCCTTCCACCGCCATTCCGTGCTCGTAGCAGCTACCTCCTATGAAGACCAACCCAATGCACTGATATGTTTGCACCGCTGCGGCAATTCCCCGAAATGGAGTCCTGTCGAACTCGAATTCGCCCGCGAGTTAGTCGCTCAAGTCGGCAGTGCGATCGCCCACGCTACACTTTACCAAGAATTAGAACAGGCCCGCGCCGAAGCCGTGGCTCTTTCCCAACTTAAAAGTCAATTTCTTGCTAATACTTCTCACGAACTCCGCACCCCCCTCAACGGCATCCTCGGCTTCCTAAAACTGCTTATGGACGGCATGGCAGATGACCCCGAAGAAGCGCACCAATTTATCGAAGAAGCTTACCGATCAGCAGTACATTTGTTCAATGTGATTAACGATATTTTGGATATCGCTAAAATAGAAGCTGGCAAAATGGAGTTAGACCTCGCTCCCGTCAAACTCGGCGAACTGTTGCAGCAAGTTGAGAATTTTACGCGGGTTCAAGTTGAGCAAAAACGATTGCAATTTCAAATCCAAAAACCCCCTGTCGAGGACGAGATTATTGTGTACGGCAACTACCAACGCTTGCTTCAGGTAATCTTGAACCTCACGGGAAATGCGATTAAATTTACCGGGGAAGGGGGAATTCGCATCAGTGCCGAAATTATTAAGAAAAAGGTGACTGTTCACAACCAGCAGTTCCCCGGGATGGTGAAAATCCGAGTTGCTGATACTGGCATTGGCGTTTCTCTCGACAAGCAGGATAAATTATTTGAGTCATTTTTTCAGGTGGACGGCGCTCGTACTAGGCAATACGGCGGCACCGGTTTGGGATTGGCTATTTCTCAAAAATTGGTAGAAACAATGGGGGGTACAGTAAATTTTTACAGTATGGGGGAAGGGCTGGGAGCGACTGTTACTTTTACTGTGCCGCTTTATCAAGAACCACTATTTAAAAATTAATCATCCGTAATTGATCATCAGTAATTGGTCATCGGGACGTTGAAGCAATCAGGAATCAGGAATCAGCAAAAATTAAGAAGCAAGAGGGAATCAGGAAGCAGAAAAAAAACTGCTAGAGCGGTTATCAACTTTCGTGAGGTACTCGCTAGCTTTCTTACCAATTACCCATTACCAAACTGTACCTTACTCACTTAAAAATTGCTATATTCCTGTATCCGTGAGTTCCGTTTCGTGAATAAAAGTCATCGATTATTGGTAATTATCCTCTAAACACAGTTCGATCGCCCACCCGCGTATCAATTTTGACTTTTCTCCGTCGCCAAGCTCCCTCCTTGGGAATTTTGGACTCATATTGATCACCCACGCCCGTTCGGAGTCCCAGCCAGAATTGACATAATTCAAATCCGGGGGATACGGATAACAGCTCATCTTTAATCTGTCGGCTGGCAGCTCATACCTCCTAGTAAACCCCCACAAACCGCCAACTTTACAAGAACTTAATGTCTACTTTTAGCACTGATTCAGCTTCCCAATCCCCTACTGTAAAGGATTTTTAAGAAAACAGGACGCTCACCCTTCTATCTGAAAATCATAAAGATCTTGTAAAGATACCGCAACTACTTAGTAATGTTTGACGACCTGTGGCAATATTTAAGTAGAATTACGTAATTCATAAGTCGGACAGTGGCAGGCTGGCAAATTCAGTAACTCCCTGCTCTGTTGCCGGAGTGGTAAACTTTTGCCAGTCTAGTAGAAAAAGGGTTGCTATGAATCAGCCAATATCAGCTCAATCGCAAAAGCTTTTACTCCAAATTGGCAGAAATATTCGTCGAACATTAGATCTCAATACCATCTGGCAGCAAACAGTTAACAGTCTGGGAGAAACACTAGGCGTCAGCCGCTGTATCATTTGTCCCTATGAAAGTTCTAGCCTGCAAGTCAAAGTAGCTGCTGAATACTGCCAAGAACCATTTTTACCGATGCTGGGAATGGAAATCTCGCTCACAGCAGCACCTCATTTCCTTCAAGCTCTAGCTACCCTCGAACCGGTGGTAGTAGACTCCTTTGCAGCCAATGACCCTTTTGGTCCACAGTCGCTGCTAGTGGTGGCTACCGCTTATCAAGAGCAGCCTAACGGCATAATTAGCTTGCATCAGTGCAAGGGTCGATCGTCGGGAAAGGGTAAGACCGATCGACCTTGGACTCAATGCCAGATCGAATTCGCACAAGAACTTGCCGAGCAAGTAGGAAGTGCGATCGCCCTCGCCACCCTCTACCAAGAGCGCAGCAAGCGAGTACAAGGACTATCCCAGCTCAAAAAGCAATTTTTGTTGAAGGCGTCCCACGAGCTCCGCACTCCCCTAAATCACATCATCGGCTATCTACAACTAACCATAGACGACCAAGCTGACGATCCCATAGAGGAGAGAGATTTTATTCAAGAAGCTCACCGTTCGGCTATCCACCTTTCTCAGGTAATTTCCAATATCTTAGATTACATTGAGTTAAGTGAAGCTTGCCAAACTCACGCAGAGTTAGCCACTCTTAGGAATCAGGAGAAATCTGGGCATCAGTAAACCTTCGAGTGGCGTATTTAACAAGTCTAATATTTACCGTGCCAACAAGTTTTACCCCTAAAAAATCTGACACTTTATCGATAGATTGCCTCAATAAATTCGGTAGCTAGTTCATCAATTATTTTTAGGGAATTATAGTTTTACACTGTACAGTATAGCAACTACTACACGTAGTAGTTCAGTGTATTTATCATATAATGTCCGCTCGAACGACTCCCATCAAATAGGTTATTTGACCGGAAATGATATTGCAAGCATAAGATTACACTTCCGTACTTTTAATGCTTTTAACTTGTGCTTGATAGAATTACCCACCGCCCTTTTTTTTCGGAGTTTTTGGAGGGCTGACATAGCGCGCCCAAAAAGGTTCCTCCATATCTTTCATCGCTGCTAGTTTTTGGCGCTCTTCCTCTATCCGCTTGCGTTCTGAAAGATCAGAAAATATGTTGATGCTGCCGACAGTCTGGCCGCCCGCATCTCGCACGCGTGCGGCCCAAAGCCAAACATCGATCGAACTACCGTCTTTTTTCAACAAAGATATTTCCAAACCGTTTTGCGGTTTGCCATTAGACGCAGACTTTAGCAGCGCGTAAAAATCTTGCTTTTGGCCTTCAGGAATATTCGGTAAAGGTTTCCCTAAAACCTCAGCCGCAGTCCAGCCAAAAAGTTGTTCGGCGGCGCGGTTCCAAACAACGGTATTGCCGTCATTGCTGGTACAGTTAATCGCCAGCGGCGCCGATGCTATCTGGGCTTGCAAAACTTGGTTAACGAGTTGCAGTTTCAATTCTACTTGCTTGCGATCGGTAATTTCCTGACAAGCGCCCCACAAACGGACAACCCGTTCAGCAGTTTTGTCCCACACCACTTGCCAGTAGTCCCGCACCCAGCGCACCTCGCCTTTTTGATTAATAATGCGATACTCATTAGCTCCCGTGCGGCTGAAAGTACAGCCTTCTAATTGTTTAATTAACATTTCCCTGTCGTCGGGATGAACGAGTTCGGAGTTCCACCAACCAAACGATTCTAATTCTTCAGGAACGATCCCGGTGCAGCGCTCAAAAGCTTCTGTCGCCCACTCGCAGGCGAACTTGCCGTCTGGCAGTCCCTTAAAAGAATAAGCAAAATCCGAAGTAATTTGCGACATAACTCTGTAGTGGAGTTCCGACTCTCGCACTGCGATTTCGGCTTGCTTTCGTTCACCTATTTCCCGCGAATTAATTATAATTCCCTGCACGCTAGAATCGTAAAGCAAACTGTTACCTATAGACTCCATGTATATCCAAGAACCGTCAGCGTGGCGTTTTCGATATTCGATTGCCCCCCCAATTCCGGGAGATTCTAACAACTTACCAAAATACGTCTGCCAAGCCAGCAAATCGTCTGGATGGATTAACTCGCCGTGAAATTTGCCAATTCTTTCTTCTGGGTTGTAACCCAAAAGCCGCTGTAGAGCTCCGCTGTGGTATCTAACTCGCCCGTCGGAGCCAACAATGCTAATTAGATCTGGAGAATTACGCAGCATAGCTTGCAGTTTTGCTTCACTTTTAGTTAATGCTTGAGTGTCCCTACGATGCTGGCTGATTTGTTTTTCCAACTGCTCCCGTAGCTGTCTGATTTGCCCTACTTGCTGGGCTACAGTGCGTTCCAAGAGGCGATTATTTTTTTCAATTTCAACCAGCTTTGCCGCGTTATTTGTCGCGCTTTCAAACAAGCGGCTGCCTGCCATTTCCTGTAGAGAATTTGATAAATCTTCCAAAATTTTTGTGAAAATTGCCTGTTGCGGGTGTGGCAATTCCCTAGCTTGTTCCTGCAATGTTTCTAAGTGTTTGTAGACAGTTTCTAGCATTTTATTAAGGGGGGAATCTAATAGTTGCCTGCGGGTGCAACCCCTAAAAAGCGGACACAAGTTTTTTCAACATAACCCATAACTAAGACTGGTGTCTGGCGATCGACCCATCGCGCTCTCAATAACCAGGCATTTTGGGACTTTATTTTCAAATCATAGCAACCGATAGAGAAAGTAAATTCTTGTTGCGCCCTAATTGCCAGCCCAGCAGCACCCCCAAAAAGTGCTCGCCAGGAGTGCGGGTAACTCCCCTACCCAGTGAATGTGGGGCTTCTCGCGGTTAAGCTAAACTAGATGGGTGTCAAGAGAAAGAGGGATTTATGACAGAGCAAGCCAACGCTCGCGATTTGTTTCGCGCTGCTTACGAACACCGCTATACCTGGGATGCCAATTTTCCCGGTTACAGTGCGGATATTGAACTCAAACAGGGCGACGAAGTATATACGGGTCATGTTTCCATCAAACCCGACATGAGCGTGGAAGTCAGCGGCATTGAAGATGAGGAAGTGCAGCAAAGCGTCTACACCCAAATGCGCGATATTGTCACCCACCGCAAACGATCGACATTTGAAAAATCTCACGGCAAAAATAGCTTCACCCTGGGCGAGAAGGACAGCACCGACGCTGTGGACATCTTGGTGCAAGGCGACTCAATGGGCTCGAATTATAAAATCCGAGGCCTCTCAATTTGTCAAGTCAGCCGGGTGATGGGCCGCATGGCTTTCGTAATTGACACGCACAAAAGCTTAGAAACACCCGAAGGTTCTTTGGCGACTCACTATGATGCCGTTTTCCGCAACCCACAAACAAACGAAATCATCAGAGAACTCGAATTTGAAGATACCTTTGAGAAGATAGGTGACTATTATGTCATGACCAAGCAAGTAGTTCGAGCAAAAGAAAAAGGTCAACTGACAACAACCGAGTTCAACTACTCCAACGTCAAACTGCTAGAACCAGCAGTAGTGTAGCGCCCTCAAAAACCCGATTTCTTAAATAAAAGGGTTTTTTTGGTTAACGTATCAGAATCAACTTGATTTGGCGGCAAGTAACGCTACGATCGAACGAGAGAGCAAACTCAGATCGAGCATCAGCGTGACAGAAACCGGGTTTCCTGCCACGGACTCACCTGAGTGCCTAAGTATTTTATCAAAAACCCGGTTTCTTAAATCTCGCGCGGGTTGAGAATGCTGTCCTTGAGTCAAATCGAACTTTCATCAACTGCAAAAAATCATCACAGAGGAGAAATATGACACTAGCACTAACCAGAGATAACGTCGAAACAGTTCTCGATGAAATGCGCCCCTACCTGATATCCGACGGTGGCAACGTCGAACTGGTAGAAATTGACGGCCCAGTGGTACACCTGAGACTGCAAGGAGCTTGTGGCTCTTGCCCGAGTTCCACAATGACTCTGAGAATGGGCATTGAACGTCGCCTGCGCGAGGCTATCCCAGAAATTGCCGAAGTCGAACAGGTAATGTAATTAGTCAGTTGGCAATTGGCAGTTGGCAGTTGACGGTTGACGGTTGACAGTTGACTGTTGACTGTTACCAATTACCAGTTGACGTTTGACAGTTGACTGTTGACTGTTACCAATTACCAGTTGACGGTTGACTGTTGACTGTTACCAATTACCAATTACCAATTTTAATTGCCAATTACCAATTACCAAATTTAATTACCAATTACCAATTACCAATTACCAAATTCAATTACCAATTACTAAATTCAATGTCTCACCCCCTTTATGTAGCCTTCATTTGGCACCAACACCAACCGCTCTACAAATCCCGAGTATCAGCTAGCGCAGGATCAGCCCAGTACCGACTGCCTTGGGTGCGCTTGCACGGAGTCAAAGACTACTTGGATTTAGTGCTAATGCTGGCAAAATATCCCAACCTGCATCAAACTGTAAACTTGGTTCCTTCCTTGATTTTGCAGATAGAAGACTGCATCGCAGACAGAGCATTAGACCCTTACTTGGCGGTCACATTAAAGCCAGCAGAAACTTTAAACATCGAAGAACAAGAGTTCATTTTAGAACACTTCTTTGACGCCAATTACCACACCCTGATTCAGCCACACCCCCGCTACGCTCAACTCTACACTCAGCGGCAGGAAAAAGGCATTCAGTGGTGTTTGGAAAACTGGAAATTGCAGGATTTTAGCGACTTGCTGGCCTGGCATAATTTAGCTTGGATTGACCCGCTGTTTTGGGACGACCCCGAGATTGCAGGGTGGCTGAAACAAGGACAAAATTTTAGTTTGGTAGACCGAAAAAACATCTACTCAAAACAAAAAGAAATCCTCGCTCGCATCATTCCCCAGCACCGTAAAATGCAAGCTGAGGGACAGTTGGAAGTCTCCACAACCCCCTACACCCACCCGATTTTACCGCTGCTTGCCGACACTAATGGCGGCCGCATAGCTATTCCAAACATGACGCTGCCACAACACAGGTTTCAGTGGGAAGAAGATATTCCCCGACACCTGAGAAAATCCTGGGAAATGTATCAAGACCGGTTTGATTGCCAACCGCGCGGTTTGTGGCCGTCGGAACAAGCAGTCAGCCCGGAAATTTTGCCCTACATTGCCAAACAAGGCTTTAAATGGATAGTCTCGGACGAAGCAGTATTGGGGTGGACAATTAAACACTTTTTCAACCGCGATGCGACAGGGAATGTCTACGAACCAGAATTCTTATATCGCCCTTACCGTTTAGAAACTCCTGACGGCGATTTAGCCATAGTATTTAGAGACCACAGATTGTCCGATTTGATCGGGTTTACCTACGGTTCGATGGAACCGGAAAAAGCAGCATCAGATTTAGTGGGACACTTAGAAGCGATCGGCAGAACTCTCAAACACCGACAGTCCGACGGCCAAACCGCTTTAGAAAATCCCTGGTTAGTTACGATCGCCCTAGACGGCGAAAATTGCTGGGAATTCTATCCCCAAGACGGCAAACCGTTCTTAGAATCCCTCTATCAAACTCTCAGCGACAATCCAGATATCAAATTAGTCACAGTCTCAGAATTTCTCGACAAATTCCCAGCAACCGAAACAATTCCCGCAGCCCAACTGCACACCGGTTCCTGGGTGGACGGTTCTCTCACAACTTGGATCGGCGATCCCGCGAAAAATCGCGCTTGGGACATATTAGGGCCCGCGAGACAAATGCTGGCAAACCATCCAGAGGCCACAGAAGAAAGCAACCCAGAAGCTTGGGAAGCGCTTTATGCTGCCGAAGGTTCCGATTGGTTCTGGTGGTTTGGTGAGGGCCACACGTCGAACCAAGATGCCATGTTCGACCAGCTATTTCGGGAACACGTAGCGGGAATTTACGAAGCTCTCGGCGAGCCCGTACCGCCGGAAGTGCGGCGACAAGTAGAGGTGCACGAGGTTCAAGGCGACCACCTGCCGCTGAGCTTTATTCACCCGGTGATTGACGGTATCGGCAACGAACAGGATTGGGACAAAGCCGGCCGGATTGAAGTTGGGGGAGCAAGGGGTACGATGCACCGGAGTTCTGCAATTCAGCGCCTTTGGTACGGGGTTGACCACTTGAATTTTTACATTCGTGCCGACTTCAAGGTAGGGGTGCGGCCGGGAATTGATTGCCCGCAGCAGTTAAATTTGTTCTGGTTTTATCCCGATCGCACCATGCACAACAGTCTGATTCCGCTGTCGGGTTTGCCTGACGAAGCACCGCTAAACTATCGATACCACCATCAGTTAGAGATTAATTTGCTGACGAAATCGATTTGGTTTCAGGAAGCAGAAGAGGGGGATCAGTGGCAGCCCCGCATTAGCCGCGCCCAAGTGGGAGTGGATAAATGTTTGGAGGTAGCAGTACCCTGGGCGGATTTGCAGATTATGCCCGACTGGCAGGTGAGGCTGATTGCGGTTTTATCGGATGGGAGTCGTTACTCTAGCTGTATGCCGGAAGATGCTTTGATTCCGATCGGAATGCCGTAAAGAGTCATTAGTCATTAGTCATTAGTCATTAGGCTGTAGGGGCGGGTTGCACCAGCAAAATAGAACTGACAACCCAAATAAATATAAACCTGCCCCCTGAATTAGTCATTAGTCATTTTTTGAACCAACAAACAATTAAATAATTATCAAATTATATTACATTGGGGCTTCAACTCTGGCTGCCTAGTGCCTTGATCATTTCGATTGCGTCCGCTCGATATAAGGCTATAAAATTTGTTTGTAGTGAGGGCTTGATTCCTCATATAAAAGATGACTTAAGTCCTGACTACCAAACATATAATAATGGTTAATTTACCAGACATCATATCATTAGTCATGGGGAAATCAACAAACTAATGAGCCGCATTTTACTCTTAGTCGATCGCCACCAACAACCTAATTTGCCGATCGCCCACCTCAACACCGAGCATGAGGTGATCGTACTCGATCGCGCTTTAGATCCCTACTCCGAATTTCCCTTTCCCCAAATCGCTTTTGACTTATGCATTCTCGACGAGGCAAATTTTGATCGCATCGGGCCGCTGGTAGAATCATTAAAAACTGCCGCCGAGCCGATATTTTTACCGTTCTTGCTTGTTAGTAAATCCCAAACGCCTGGTCTTTCTGAGCAGCCATTTTCGCTGCTGGCAAAACAACTCGAACGCAGAATAGACGATTTGATAGTAAGTCCCGTCGAACCCACCCAACTGCACTTGCGGGTAGAGAATTTGTTGGCCCGCAGGTGGCAGTCGCTAGAAATCCACAGACTTCAGGAAGTAATTAAAGAACAGACTTTTAGAGAAAGTTTGTTAAAAGACTCGCTGCAAACGGCAAACGAAAACCTGCAACGGGAAATCGCCAAACGGGCCGAGGTAGAAACTGCAGTGCGAGAAAATTCTTATCTCGACTCGCTGATAAATGCCATGCCAGATATTGTCTGCTTCAAAGATGGCGAGGGCAGGTGGCAGGAGGCAAATCGAGCGATATTGGAAGTGTTCGAGTTAGAAAAAATAGACTACCGCGGCCTCAAAGATTCTCAGCTAGGAGAACTCAGCAGTTTTTACCGCGAGGCGTTACAGACGTGCGAGGTGAGCGATCGAGAAGCGTGGGAAAAAGGTGAGCTTTCTAGGGGAGAAGAAGTGATTCTCCGCTCAAACGGTACTGTGAAAATCTACGACGTGATTAAAGTACCCGTATTTCACCCCGACGGCAGACGCAAAAGTATAGTGATTTTGGGTCGCGACATTACCGAACACAAGCAAACTAGAGACGAACTCGTGCGCTTGGCGTCGATTGTCGAGTCTTCCGACGACGGTATCGTCGGCAAAACCCTCGCCGGGACAATTCAGAGCTGGAATGCAGGCGCCGAGAAGATTTACGGCTACTGTGCCGCGGAAATCAAGGGGCAGTCGATCGAGATTTTAGCCATACCCGAACGTCCCAAGGAAATGCCTCAAATATTGGAAAATATTAGGGCAGGAGCCAGCATCGACCATTACGAAACCGTACACTTGCGGAAAGACGGTCAACAGATAGATGTCTCCCTGACGATTTCTCCGATTAAAGACGCTACTGGAGCGGTAACGGGCGTTTCGACAATCTCTCGCGACATCAGCGACAGCAAGCGAGTCGAAAAAGCCTTTGAACAACTCCGCCACCAAACAGAAATGATTTTGTTCTCTGCAGGAGAAGGAATTTGCGGGTTGAACAAAGAGGGAAAAGTAACTTTTGTCAATCCTGCGGCGGTGAGAATGGCTGGGTGTGAATCGAAGCAATTGATCGATCGACCGCTCTATGAAAGCTTACACCGTGCACAGGAAGAATGCTCAAAGGCGATCGAGCAACTCTCACCTGCAACAGACATCAATTCAGAGTCTGAACTTGTCCCACACTGCGCCGCACCGCAGGCGGGCAAACGGCTGCCGAACCGGGTAAGTTCTCAAATTTTAGCCACCTTGGAAGACGGAGAGGCGCGGCGCGTCACCGATGAGATTTTTTGGCGGCGAGACGGGAGCAGTTTTCCGGTTGAGTACGTTGTCGCTCCGATGCGAGAACAAGGCGAAATTATAGGAGCTGTGGTGACTTTTAAAGATATCACGGAGCGGCTTGCCGTCGAGCGCATGAAAGATGAATTCATCTCTGTTGTCAGCCACGAACTGCGGACACCCATGACCTCAATTCACGGTGCTCTGGGCCTCCTCAACAGCGGCCTGCTGGACGCTTATCCCCAGAAAGCTAAGCGGATGCTGGAGATTGCTGTTACTAACACTGAGCGTTTGGTGCGCTTGGTCAACGACATCCTAGATTTAGAGCGGATGGAGTCGAGTTACAGCACTGCCGTCAAACAAACTTGCAATGTGGCTGAGCTGATGTTGCAGGCGGCTGACGAGATGCAGGGAATGGCTCAGCAGGCGGGAGTTACTCTGTCGGTGAAGCCTGTGGGGGCGCAATTGCAAGCTGTTCCCGATCGGCTAATTCAAGCATTTACAAATTTACTCAGTAATGCTATAAAATTTTCTCCCTCCGGCGCTACGGTTGGGCTGAGCGGGGAGTTGACCCACAATCCGGATGTGCCAGAAAAAGCAGGGCACAAGCCAGTGTCGTCCCCCTCTTTGTTGTCTCCTGAGCCTGCCGCCGCCCATCCGCACTTGTCAGTCCCGAGCTCGTGGTACATCGTGATTGCTGTGAAAGACCAAGGGCGGGGTATTCCGGCAGACAAACTGGAGATGGTCTTTGAACGCTTTCAACAAGTTGATGCTTCTGATTCTCGCCAGAAAGGAGGTACTGGTTTGGGGCTGGCTATTTGTCGCAGTATCGTGCAGCAGCACGGGGGCCGGATGTGGGTGGAAAGCGTTTTGGGGGAAGGCAGCACTTTTTTCTTAACTCTGCCAGTTTTAAGGGAAGGGCTTGCAACTGAAAGTTAATTTCTACTCAGGTGTACCCAAAGTTACTGATTTTCTGAAGATTGTTTGATCGAGTCATCGACCAACAATCTCAGCCTTTTATGCCGTTCGGGGACTGCGGGCAAAAATCGCGATTTGAGGTCGAAAAATGGCTTTTTTTTGGGGGTAAAATTTTACAGCAACCGCGCCCGAGGGTTAGGATGTTCTTAATTGTTGAAACCCAGGGGGTCTATTACAACGGAGGTCTTCTTTATTCCTTCTTTCTTCAACATCTGCTATACAGTTTTGAAAATTTACTGTAAAGTCCGATCGGGTAAGATAATTTGCTTTACAAAATATTCACATTTCGCCTCTAATCTGTGATCAGTTCTCATTCCTAAAAAAATGTTAATTTTGACTGCCAAGCGCATCTTGGTTATTGACGATGCGGAAGATATTCGGGAAGTGGCTCAAGTCAGTCTTGAGGTGGTGGGGGGCTGGGAAGTCCTGACAGCGAGTTCGGGCCGCGAGGGTGTTGCTAAGGCTCTTGCCGAACAGCCTGATGCTATTCTATTGGACGTGATGATGCCCGACCAAGACGGGCCTACTACTTTTCTACAGTTACAAGCTAATAAGGCTACGCAGCACATCCCGGTAATTTTATTGACAGCTAAGGCTCTAGCTGGGGACAGGCGGATGTTCGCGGATTTGGGGGTGGTGAGCGTGATTGCTAAGCCTTTTGAACCGATGTTTTTAGCAGCTCAGGTCGCTGAGGCTTTGGGCTGGGAGCAAGAATAGATCGATCGCGCGCCTTGAATTTTGCAGCTTTTCAAGCAGTAGTTTTGCAGGCAAAGAGAACTAAAAAAACTTAGTTTCTTTGGTATGGTTCCTTAGATCCAATCGGGGCGATCGGACAGGATATATGTAGCGACTTAGACGCCGTGCCTCTCGTGCTGTCAGCTTAAGACTAAAAACCTCAGTCCGCTATCAGTTTCAACCCTGTCGGTCTTGGGGTGAAATTGATACGAATTAGGATGCCTAAATCCCTATTGGTAGTGCGTTCATTTAACCGAATTCGGCCTCAGCCATGAACTCAGTATTCCTACTGGTTTATCGGGAAAATATAAGCTGGCAGGATTATTTTACTTTTTGTAACAACTGGCTCGTCTTCATAAGTTCTTCAGGTTTTAGTTTTAAGTTTAAGCACATGGTCAGGGATCGCTCTTGACTGTTGGCAGACACATTGGGAGAAGACGACTATGCCCTCAGCTTACATTTTGCTACTAATAGTTTCTCTGGCAGCAGTCTGGGTTTACTGGCAAACCTCCCAAGATATTTTTGTTCTTGTGGCTTGGGCTGGGCTGGGTTGTTTTATTTGGGGTTTCTCTTGGGCTCCTTGGAGCGTTCAGCTTTTGATTGTGGTGTTACTGTTTGGCCTCCAAAAGTGCTACTTGCGCGACGCTCAAAGCTGTGAGTGAAAGAAATTTTTTATTTTTGTGCCTGGAATTGAGATGTGCAGGCATTCGTGAATCTCTCTAATGATTGGGTTATCGCTCCATATCTTCAAAAAAGGTTTAAAATATCATGAATAGTTGCCCTTGTTGCTCCTCTAAATTGCTCCGCCACGCTCGCCACAATCGCGTTTATTGGTTCTGCTCGCACTGCTGGCAGGAAATGCCCGATCTGTCGGAGATGATTTTACTTAATAGGGCGCGGACTCACAAACGCGACGGTTTGGTGAAACATCCGGCTTTGACTCCTAAATTGAGGATTTTTGAGTCTGTAGAAATTGCTTAGTTTGCTGGAGTTAGTCTCGCGATAAATATTGAGACGGAAAAGATTTTTGATTGTGCCATCTGTGGGATTTTTTGATAAAAAATGCAAAAGCCCCTTCCGTGTGAAGTGAAGGGGACTTATTAGCGGGGGGCTTTTGCATTTGTGATGGGGTCGGATCGCCCGACTGAATTTCAGCTTTTGTATGCAGTTAAGCTGATTACATCAAACCGATTTGAGAGAGAATGCCTTGACCGGTGAGGAATTCGGTAGCTAGGCCGATAACGAAGCCCAACATTGCCAAACGGCCGTTCCAGGTTTCAGCAAACTCAGTGAAGCCAACTTTTGCGTCTTTGTTTTCCATGACCAGAAACCTCGTTTAATTTCAACCTTATGTAACTAAACTTAACACAGCAATAGAAACTTTGCAACATATTTTTACATTTACTGTTCCAATGCCGGAGATAAGCGGGATGGGCCCGCAGGGAGAGGGGCTCGCGGGGAGATGAGGAGAGGGTTTTTATTGGGGGACGGGCGATCGGGTAAAGTGTATCCGGGCGATCGGGGTCAAATTGGCGAAAACCTTGGTGAGATGTCTAAGGATGTAAGAAAATTATTTTGAGTGAATACTTGACATCCCATAATAAGAACGCTAGCCTAAAAGCACAGCTAAAACTAAATATCGCATTTAAAATCAAGGAATGTTGATTGAGTCGTCTTAGCTACACGGTTTATACAACTGGGGCAAGTTTCTAGCACCCCGTTGAGCGGAATGTGAGTCGAATGTCGTTTTAACAAGTTGATACAAGTTTGAGAAAATCGAAACATTATCGAGTTCCATTTCCCTTCGCGGAATGTGAGTCTAATGTCGTTTTAACAACTTGAGACAAGCTTGACAAAATCGAAACATTATTGAGTTCCATTTCCCTTCAACGGGCTGCTACTAAGCTCGTTCCCGTTCTGTAAACCCTGTAGCTAAGACGCTAATCAAATCCCTACAAAATCAAAGTGTTTTGTGGTAACAGATTGTCTTGCGCGGAGATGTTCATTTTTGAGCAAACCCATAGACAAAACTCCCTTAATGCTAGATGCGCGATATGTCGAGGCTGTCCAGTCAACCTCTTTGTAGGACATTATCCAATGACGGACAATCATTCAGCAATTGGCAAACAACAAAGCCAGTCTCAGCGAGGTGCTATGTTTTGGGATACTCAGAACGTCCACTTAAACCAAAATCAAGCTGAATTACTGCTTGCTTTTGCCCAATCAAAAGGACGTTTAGAACTGCCTAAAATTTACTATAACCCGCAGCACAAAAATCAAGTTAACGACAAAAATCGGCTAGGAAAGCTTGGTTGTCCAGGCGTTGTTGTCGATTCAGGCGAAAACAGTCTAGATAAACAATTGGTGTTTGACTGTATCAAACGAGTGGCAATGAAGCCTTCTCTGGACATAATTATCCTAGTCTTAGGAGATCGGGACTTTGCAGGTTTAATCACCGTTTTGAAGGCTTTGGGTATAACAGTCATCGTTTTTGCACGCCGCAAAAGTGCAAGCCAAAAACTGATTAACCTTGTTGGTGAGGATAACTTTCATAATGTAGACGAATTGTCTAGTTTATGTGCAGGATTGAAACCGTCACAACTTGAAAATCCAAAAAAGTTATCAATAGAAGCAGATAAATTATCTGCTTGAAGCAACACAGTCCGCCAGGGAATGAATTCCCAGTCTAATAGCTAAAGTCGGTTAAAACCGACTGACTGAAAGTTGAAAAACACAGTCTTCAGTCGTCTTAAGACGACTTTAGCTATGAGGCAGGGGTTTTAACCCCTAGCGGACGGACGGACTAATGGGCTAATAGTAGAACTGCCAAATATCAGTTAAAGATTACCTTGCCGCAGATAGCAAAAATCCAGTTTATTTGATAAACTAGATTCTCCCAACCTACCGCTATCTGCGGCTCTTTCATGTCCACATAATAACACCCAACTCCAAAAACAATAACCATTACAAAACTCCCATGCCATTAACTAATCCAACACAAGAACTCAAAATTACCCTTCCCGAATTCAAAAATGAAAAATTGCTGCGCCAAGCCCTCACCCACCGTTCCTACGTCAACGAAAACCCCACATTCCGCGAAGAAGACAACGAACGCTTAGAATTTCTCGGCGATGCTTTGCTGACTTTTCTCAGCGGCGAATATCTCTATCAGCGTCACCCAGAAATGGGAGAAGACCAACTGACTCGCCGACGTTCTGCATTAGTAGATGAAAAACAATTAGCCAGATTTGCTACTGAAATAGGTTTAGACTTAAAAATGCGGCTCGGAAAAGGAGCTTATCGAGAAGGTGGGATTACTAATCCAAATTTGCTCAGCAGCACTTTTGAAGCATTTATTGGCGCTTACTATCTCGACACGCAAGACATGGACAAAGTTCGCAACTTTGTGCAACAAATGTTTGATTCTGTTCCCGAAAATGTTGTGGAAACTCGATCGACTGTAGACTCAAAAAATCGCTTTCAGGAATGGGTACAAGCCAACGGTGACACGACTCCACCCAAATACGTGACAGTCCAAGCAGGAGGCACACCCCACAAGCCGGAATTTCTCGCTAAAGTTTATGTTGCAGAGAAACTTTATGGAGAAGGTAAAGGCAAAAGCAAAAAAGATGCTGAGAAAAATGCGGCTGAAGATGCCCTAGCAAAGCTGAAAAAACGCGGACTGATCTAAACTTGAAAACATTGGTAAAAACTACTAGCTTTTTTGTGCGATACGGGCGTTAGCGTTAGCGAAGCGATCCGAAGGAAAGCGCTCGAAGACGATCGCCCGAATTGATTGCCAGAGCACACAATCGGCTATAATCAGGACTTGGGCAAGTGTTACCGCCGTCGATCGAGGGTTGTAATGGCAGAAATTCGTTGACGAGTAGCCGAGTGTCGATCGTAATTTTGGGAAATATCAGAGCAATTCATGTCTACTCACAACCCGACTACCCTAACTGTTGAAGAAGCACAGCAAATCCTCAAAGATTTCACTTGTCTGGATATGCAATCTGTAGCATCGCCGCTGGAAAAACAGGCACTCCGTCAAGCGATTTTGCTGGTAGCAAGTTTGTCGGATTATCAAATGTTGGGAGTGTGCGCTTCTTCGACGGATGAGGGGTTTTTAGCTTTAGAAGCTTATTTAAAAGCTTTGGGATATCAAGCTGTTTTAGATCCCAATGCTGTCTCGACCTTTGCTGGTTCGGTTTATATTAAGTTCAATACTTTGAAGGGGTCGTATTATGTTGACGGCTATCCTGGAACTTACCGGGGCGTTTTGGTATCGTGTCAATCTTCCTTAGAAGGTGGAGTTAGTGGCACTTACGGTCATTTACCTCTCGATTTATTTGTTGATTAATTTGTCAGTAGTCAGTAGTCAGTAGTCAGTAGTCAGTAGTCAGTCGATCGATTAAATTGAATCAAAAACCGACTGAAAGCATCCAGGATACAAGCCCCCGAATTTATCCGTGGCGTCAATGCTTCAATCTAAAATCTAAAATCTAAAATCTAAAATCGATTGACTGACTGCTGACTAAGCTTTCGGGTGCGTCAGCCGATCGCCCTTCGATTCAGTCGAATCAAACACCGACTGACGCACCTTACTAAGATTAACCCTTACCAACGATCAATTCTGGCTCTTGTTCCGGTGCGATTCCTTCGGGTGGCAGTCCCAAAATATCGCTGTACAAGTTAACGTATTTCCGGGCCGAAATATCCCAGCTAAAATCTTCTCTCATGCCGCGCTGTTGCAGTTCTCTCCACTTATCTTTGTAGCGGAAACCTTCCCAAGTTCTGATCATGCAGGTGAACAAGTCGAGGGGTTCGTAGCGATCGAAACAGTAACCTGTACCGGTATTGTCGATCGGGTTGTTGTGGGAAACGGTATCGACTAAACCGCCGGTGCGGCGAACCATTGGCACGCACCCGTAGCGGAGGGCGAGCATTTGGCTGATGCCGCAGGGCTCGAAACGGCTGGGCATCAGGAAGCTGTCGCAGCCTGCGTAAACGCGCCGAGAGAGGGCCTCGTTGTAAAGTAGTTGGGTGGACATCCTACCGGGATAGCGGGCTGTCATTTGCCAGAGTTGGGTTTCGTAGTAGCGATCGCCCGTTCCGAGTACAATAAATTGAGAGTCGGTATAGGCCATGAACAGATCGAGCATTTGAATTATCAAATCTAATCCCTTCTGTTCTACCAGCCGCGTCACCATGCCGATCAAAAAAGCATTTTTATTCACTTCCAAACCGACTTCTTCTTGCAGCGCAATTTTATTAGCGGGGCGCTTTTCAATAGTATCAACACTAAATTGTTGATGGAGGTACTTGTCAGTGGCGGGGTTGTAAGATTCTGTATCAATTCCGTTCAAAATGCCCGATACTTTGCCACCGATGTAAGACAGCAGGCCTTCCAAACTTTCCCCATAAGCTGGGGTTTTGATTTGCTCGGCGTAAGTGGGTGAAACTGTATTTACTCGATCGGCAAACTGTACTGCGGCAGCCATTGTATTGTGACCTTGCATATACCAAGGACACCAAGTCATCTGCTCCAAACGCCAGCGCCACGGCCCTTGATAAGCTAAATTGTGAATAGTAAAAACCGTGCTGATATCGGGGTCTTGGCTCATCCAAACAGGTATCATCCCCGTATGCCAGTCGTGACAGTGGATAATTTGGGGTTTCCAATGATTCCAGGCAAATTCAGCCGCAGCATTGGCAAAGAAAGTGAACCTCCAATCTTCATCTAAACCGCCATAAACGCGGCGTGGCAAGAAAGATGGATGTTGTAATAAGTATAAAGGTACATCGGTTCCCGGCAAAACAGTTTCAAACACCGAGAAGCTTTGGAACATGGCAGACCCATCCCAAACAGGTTTTTTGGGAACGTCCATTTTGTCGGGAACGAAACCGTAGTAGGGCATGAAGATGCGGACATCGTGGCCCATGCGCCGCAGAAATTTCGGCAAAGCGCCGACGACATCGCCCATACCGCCCACTTTGGCGAGGGGTGCTGCTTCAGCGGATACAAATAAAATACGCATTATTTTTTTGTGTTCCTTGAGATTGTTACTCTAGATTAAGTTTAAATGGCGAGTGCCACAATATTAACGCGCCTTCCAAAAACAAGTATAAATCTGAGTTGCTGTAGCGATCGCAGTTTACTCAAGAATGCGATCGCCCTTTTTCCATCCGCGTCGCTGTGCGGTGAACAAAAGAGCGATCGCCCGGACTCCCCTCCCGTGACAATTCTCACGATATAATCAAATTTATATGTCACTTTCTGATTGACGGTAAACATCAAAAATGGTAGAATTTTGATAACCTTTACGCATTAGTAAAACTGAACGCAAAGCCATCAGTAGGTAATTCAGTATGTATGTAATTAAGGAAATAGCGATCGCCTTTTCTATCCTCTCTCAAAAAAAGGGCGATCGCCCCAATGACATATTACGGACAACTCCCGACTAATTCTGAGAATTGTCCTCAAAAGTCTCCTCAAATCCCGCTAGAAAATCATCCAAAGCTTCAGAGGCGATCGCCAAATTAATATTATCAGCATCTTCCCATCCCCACGTATTCACCCCAACCACTTGACCTGCCATATTAATCAGTGGCCCGCCGGAATTTCCCGGATTAATCGCCGCATCAGTTTGCAACACCTTCACCTCAGCAACATCATCTTCTTCATCGTCGCCTTCTTCATATTCCTCGGGTTCGCGAATTGCACTCACAATACCTTGAGTTACAGTTGAAGCAAACTGCCCCAAAGGATTGCCCACAGCAATTACTCTATCTCCCACTTTCACATCAAAAGACAACTCTAGGGGAGAATATTCTTGGGGAGAGTCCACTTGTTCCCCTGTGTTCGGGTCGAAGGTAAAATCGCTAATTAAGAGTAATGCTAAATCTTCTTCGGCATTACCAGTAAACACCACCTCTGCCAATCTCAACTTTCCGTCGTGAGTTTCCACTAAAACCTGTTCGACTTCATCTTCTTCATAGAAGTAATCTTCATCGGCAATATCTTCTACCACGTGATAGTTCGTGACAATTATGTCCGGCGATACAAAGAACCCGCTTCCTGAAGAAATCTCTTCTTCTGTATCCCAATCCATGACGTAAATTGAAACTAAGGAAGGCAAGACTTGCTCGACTACATCCGAAAAACTTCCTGCTTGAGTTTTGAACTCTTTCAATTGCTTCTGCAAAGCTAGTTGGTCTGCCTGCATTTTGCTATAGAGTTGCTGAACCTTTTTCAATTCCAGCTTTAATTGAGTTTCTCTAGCGCTCATAGTGGGCCTTTACCTGAAATAAATTGCTGATTAATTTTGGATGTTTGATTGTAGATTGTGGATGGGGATGTTAAGAATTATAGGACTTACGAAAAAAAACCGGTTTTTACCATAAATCTTGGGCTATACAGCGAGACTTACATCAGAAACCGGGTTGCTTAACACCCGTGCGGAGCGTCCTAAATTAGTCAGATATTTTTGAAATCTATCGCGCAAGTCCTACTTAAAATCCCATCAAAAATCTACAATCAGACTGCTACTCTACCTGTTTTGCCGAAGCAAACCGCCTGTTATTTTTATTTTCCAAAAGGCGATAAATCGCGTCTAAAAGCATTGACAAAGAGATGCGGATCGGTTTTAGGAACCACGTTGAACTTGGACAAATATTTCCTCCAAAATTTCACTAGCTCCCTGTTGGCGCAAGCGGTGAGCAAGGTCAATTCCGATCATTTCAGCAGTCTCAGCGGCGCCGGAAACACTATCTTTGACGAATCGCTGGCCGTCGAGACTCGATACCATTCCGGTTAAGGTTAATTGACCGTTTTCTATTTTGGTATTGACGCCGATCGGCACTTGACAGCCGCCTTCTAATTCCCGCAGAAATGCGCGTTCGGCATAACATCTTTGGGCGGTTTCGGAGTGTTCGAGAGCTTTAATCACTGACATGATTTCTGTGTCTCCGGCGCGGCATTCGATGCCCAAAGCACCTTGTCCGACGGCGTGAAGGGAGATTTCAGCAGGGATAATTTGGTGGATGCGATCGCCCATTCCCAATCTTTCGAGGCCGGCAACTGCTAAAATAATCGCGTCGTAACCGCCCTCATCTAATTTAGCGAGTCTAGTATTGAGATTGCCGCGAATATCTTTAAATTCAAAATGAGGGAAATGATGCCGAAGTTGAGCCAGCCGCCGCAGAGAAGAAGTCCCGATTACTGAACCTTCTGGGAGGGTGTCGAGTTGCTTGTCTTTGTGCTTGGAGTGAACTACCAAGGCGTCAGCGGGATTTTCCCGTTCGGTGACGCATCCTAAAATTAAACCTTCGGGCAAATTGGTAGGCAAATCTTTGAGGGAATGAACGGCAAAGTCCGTTTCATTGTTAATCATTCCCGTTTCTAATTCTTTGGTAAAAAGTCCTTTATCGCCAATTTTAGCGAGGGCGACATCAAGAATTATGTCCCCTTGGGTGGACATGGTGTGGACTTCAAAAGTGTGTTCCGGGAAGTGTTTCTGTAGCTGTTCTTGCACCCAGTGGGTTTGCACGAGAGCGAGTTGGCTTTTGCGGGAACCGATGCGAACGGTTCGGGAAGGGGCAGATGTGGTTGGGGACATAAGATCGATCGGAGGATAGCTTGAAATCAGCCAATATATTCACCTGATCTAGCGTACCGCAGGTGGGGACTTTAATTGCTGGTTGGGATAATTCGGGCGATAAAATAGAAATACCAGGTTTTGACCGCCTGTTGGAAAAAAAGACGCAACGGTAGGCAAGCTCCAAACCTTTACATAATAAGCCCTTGCCAATCAAAAATCAAAAATCAAAAATGGTAGGACTGCCACTAGCAGTGATTCTGGATGATGTTTCCCATCCAGCATTGCGCGTCGCTGGCATGGGGGCGATCGACATTCTGAAGCAAAGGCTGCAGGCTATGTATGATTTACCTGGGGTCGAGCCGGATGAAGCTGGTGGGCATGAGGAGTTAGCTTAGATGCAGCGAGAAAGAATTAGCTCAAAAGTTGCGAGATTTGGGCAGAGAAATGTAGTAGCGAGGGGAAAAGGGCGATCGTATTTATTTGTAGCAGCTTCGGTGACCAAAGGGCGATTCCCTACCCTTCGGGAACTCCTGCGGGAAAATAGCTTCGCTCGCGCGTACCTTTTCCATTTGCCAGCAAAATTTAACGTTGCCCTGCTTGAAGTGCAGAATTTGCTATCTCGACAACTTCTTGCTGCCGTGCGTTTTTCCTTGTGACTCGGTACAGCACCCCTAGCCTTTGCCACTCAACAAAAGCAGTGCAGTAAGCACCGCAATTATTGAAATAAATCCCCCTGAATCCGCCCGCCAATTCAACGCTTCTGTAAGTATCCTGCGGCAATTGCGAAGGAGGCGAAAATGGTTCATTTTTTTTAGCTTCGATTGTGCCGAAATAACAGGCTCCCGCACGGCATCCTTTGCCTAAATACATTCCCACAATGTAACCGTGGGCACCTGCTTGCACATCAAAATCAAGTTGCTGAATGTCAGATAAAGGAAGTCTACTCGGAAGAAAAACAGGCACTCGCGTTTTGCCTTTGATTTGCCTAAAAATGTCCCTCGCAGGAAAACGACTGTTAGCTTGGTTTGCACCTGAATTATCGGGGATTGGGGGGAACTTTTGCACAAAATTCCTCCACTGCACCACTCTATTTTTAGCAATGTTTAAAGTGGGAATAGAGTATTTTTCTAGCGCAAAAGAAGGGCGACCATTTTTCATGTTGAAGCTGCGGCGAATCACTGTAATTTCTGGTTTTCCTAACCCGTAAGCTGTGGCTATGGAACGGGCGAGATTGCAGCTAATTTTGAAGCGTCCCATCTCAATACTGCCATTTTCCGCTTGATAAGACCAATTGTAACCCTCAGAAGCACGATCGCGATCGCACAGAAAATGAGAAATCTCAAACATCTTGGCAATATGAACATCGTACAACCGCAACTTACCGCCGTTGGCAGATTTTGCAGTATTGCGATCGGGTACAATAAATTGTATCGGTTGCCAGCTATCTTCAGGGGAATAATTAAACCAGCGGATTTCTGTAATCGGGAGTTCAGTCCTTGCTAATGCTGAGTTTGGTGTCAAAGGTGCGATCGTAAAAGCAGTCACCACACCAGCAAAAATCGCCGCAAATAGCCATCTTCCCCTCATCCTGATTTCCCCCTAAGTAGGTAAGCGCAAAAAAATATAGCATCTTGTAAGAGGCGAGTGCGAGTTAAGATATATCATACAATAACGGTAGGGTGCGCCCTTACGCACCCTACATATAGAAGTTGTGCCTCCCAGACTGCAAAACTTAACGCTTCCCAGCTTGAATAGCAGAATTTCCTATTAAAATTAAATCAGATTCTCGTCCGTTCTTAATGGCGACGGTATACATAAAACCCTGAGTTTTCCACTGAAGAGTTGCTGTGCAGTAAGCCCCGCAACCGTTATGATAAACTCCTTTCACTCCGCCCGCAAGTTTGACATTTTTTAACGTCTTAGTTACCCCTTCTAGTTTTGTAGTAAACTCCCCGCCTTTTTGACCTATAATTGACCCAAAAGAGCAAACTGTCGTACCGCCGCAATCGGGTTTAAACTCGATTGAAATACTATAGCTGTTTGCTTGTGCTGTAGTTGGATAGTACATTTTTCCCGAAAGCGGAATCCTGCTGGGAATAAAAATAGGCACTTGCGTTTTGCCTTTTAACTTTTGCAAAATTTGATTTACCGGAACCGCAGTGCCTCCTTGAGCAATTTGTGTTGTTCCCGATTGTCGCTGCGACAATTGCGAAGAGCCAAAAACAACCGAGGGAGGTACTAAAGCAGTCAATACACAAGCAGAAGTAGCCAAAAGTAATAATTTCTTCTTCACGGTCTTTTCCCTTAATATTCCAATAGTTTAGTTGGGCGGCGAACCGCATTCACGTATGTACAACCATAATTCAAAATACCAAATTAACACTCGCTTTTCCGGGAAAAATGTTTTTTGACTATCTTGACAAGGTTGGCAGAATATGAAGTCATCTATAATATAGAGAAAGCGAGCAATTTAGGAGTCGATCGTGGAACTGCAAGAGTATTTGCGCCAGCACGGATTGGAAACTTTGTCCGAAACTTATCATATCAAAGTTACCCGCCACCGCCAATATCCCGATTTAGTCTGTCTGAAATACTCCCAGATAGAATCTCCTCTAGGCGAAAAGATAGTCCAGCAGTGCCGAGGCATTATTTTAGATTCATCTCAAAATTGGCAGATAGTTTCTTATCCCTACGACAAATTTTTTAATTACGGAGAAATTCACGCCGCTGCAATTGATTGGAGAAATGCCAAAGTTTATCAAAAACTAGACGGTTCTCTGACTGTAATGTATTTTTATAAAGGAGAATGGAGAGTGCAATCTAGTGGCACTCCCGACGCCGCCGGCGAAGTTAATGGTTTTGGGTTCAGCTTTGCGGAACTTTTTTGGAAAGTCTGGCAAGAATTGGGATATCAATTGCCACAAGAAACCGACCAGTGTTTTATATTTGAGTTGATGACGCCTTACAATAGAATAGTTGTCCAGCAACAAAACAATCAAATCGTGCTGCACGGGGTTCGCAACACTCAAACTCTGCTAGAAACAGACCCGAGTATTTGGGCAAATAAATACGGCTGGGAGTTAGTAGCATCCTATCCTTTAACTAGCTGGAAAGAAGTGGTGGAAGCGGCTCAACATTTAGATCCGATGGATTCGGAAGGGTATATTATCTGCGACGCTAACTTCAACCGAGTTAAAGTTAAGTCTCCGCAATATGTCGCGATTTCCCATCTGCGCGAAGGGTTTTCTACCCGCCGGATGATAGAAATTGTTTTGACTAATGAAGGAGAAGAGTTTTTAGCTTATTTTCCTGAATGGATTGGGTTGTATCAAAAAGTTAAGGATAAATATGAATTGTTAGTTCAAGAAATCGAGGAGGTTTACCGACAGCACGAACATATTGAAGTTCAGAAAGATTTTGCGTTAGCTGTAAAACATTTGCCGTATTCTGGGATTTTGTTTTCTTTGCGGGCTCGCAGAGTTGCGGGAGTGAAAGAAGCTCTCCGCGATGTTAATATGTATAAAATAGAGGAGCTATTGGGTTTAGATTACATCCATCTAGGTTTGTAGTAACGACTACAGTCCTTTCTTGAATGAGGACTTTAGTCGTCACTACTAGCGAAGATTAACATTATATTTTAGGTGGCAGAAGAAAGAAATGCACCTAATTAAACCTAAGATACAGCTAAAAAGCTTGCTGTACGAGCATTCTTCCTTCATCCTTCTTCTTTCTAATTACCATGAAAAGAGTTATTGTACTTGTCGGTTTACCTGCTTCGGGAAAATCTCAATTTGCTAGGGAATTGCTGCTGTCTGAACCTGCAAAGTGGGTGCGTAGCAATAAAGATTTGCTCAGAGAAATGGCTCACGCTTCTCATTGGTCGCCGGCAAATGAAAAGTTTATTTTGCAGTTGAGAGATACGATTATTTTGATGGCTTTGGAAAGCGGCAAGCACGTCATTGTTGATGATACTAATTTTGGGTCTCACATCGAGCATATCAAACAGTTGGTAAAAGGTAAAGCCATCGTCGAAGTTAATGATTCTTTCCTACAAGTTCCGGTTGAGGAATGTATTAAACGGGATTTGAAAAGGCTTAATTCTGTGGGCAAAGATGTGATCATGAAGATGTACAATAAGTACGTGCGGGTTCCCGTTGCTCCGCCGGAATATAACCCGGATTTGCCGGATGCAATTATTGTTGATATGGACGGTACATTAGCGCTTCTCAATGGCAGAAATCCTTTTGATGCTTCGACGTGCGATCGCGATTTGCCCAATCCGCCAGTTTTAGATACCGTTCGCAAGTGGCAGTCCAGCGCCCATATTATTGTAGTGTCGGGCCGCACAGATGATTGTCAGCCTCAAACTGAAAAATGGTTGCAGCAGTACGAGGTTAATTATGCGGCTCTTTATATGCGGAAAACCGGAGATATGAGGAAGGATGCGATTATGAAGGAAGAATTTTATCGGCAGCATATTGCAGGGAAATATAATGTTAAATTTGTTTTGGACGATCGCCAGCAAGTTGTTGATATGTGGAGATGCTTGGGATTGACGGTATTCCAAGTAGATGAAGGGGATTTTTAATGCCGGGTTTGTTGGCGCAGGCGCTCTCCTAACTCCTAATGCTAAAATCAAAGTAACCCGGAATTGCTCTAATTCATCTGCGTTAAGCGGTGTTAATCTGCCTATATCTGCGGTAAAAAAGAGAGAATGTATTAACCGCAGATAGCAAGGGATTGAGGCTGATTCGCGCAGAGGTCGAGAATAGAGATAGGAATAATTCCGATTAAACAAATTTGAGATTATTTACTTATCGCGTCCAAGCCAGCCAGCGATTAAACAAATTTTTCACAAACGGCGTCAAACGAGTGCGATTGTAAGCATCTCCGGCTTTCCGAATTGCATCAGCTTGTGTCGGATACGGGTGAATTGTGCTAGCAATCTTTCCTAAACCAATATTGTTAACCATTGCCAAAGTAATCTCGCTGATCATATCCCCAGCGTGGCGCGCTACAATAGTTGCACCTAATATTTTATCGCTGCCTTTCTTGACGTGAATTTTCACAAATCCTTCCTCTTCGCCGTCAATAATTGCCCGATCGACTTGACTGAAAGGAATTAAAAATGTATCGATATCAATGTCTTTTTCCTTAGCCTCGCGATCGCCCAATCCGACACGCGCAATTTCTGGGTTAGTGTAAGTACACCAAGGTATCGTCAAAGCGCTGAGCTTTTTGCGCCCGAAAAATAGAGTGTTTTGAATTACCATTCTCGCGGCAAAATCAGCAGCATGAGTAAATTTATGTTTCATGCAAATATCGCCGGCGGCATAAATGCGGGGATTAGTAGTTTGCAAATTTTCGTTGACAAATACACCCGTGTGTGTATCGTATTCAACGCCGATCGCCTCCAGATTCAATCCTTCGACGTTGGGCGATCGCCCTGTACTCACAATAATTTCATCTACTGTTACCGATGCTTCCTTACCTTGACATTTATAATAAATTACTTTGCCTGCATTGGTTTTCTCAACGCGCTCAATTTGGGATTCTAGTATTAGTTGAATTTCTTCGCGTACAAAAGCCTCCTGCACGATTTTAGCAGCATCCGCATCTTCCTTATCTAAAATCTGAGCATTTTTGTGCAGCAATACGACTTCCGATCCCAGCCGCCGAAAGGCTTGAGCCAATTCGCAGCCGATCGGCCCTGCGCCAATTACTGCCAAACGTTGAGGTCTTTCTGTCAGGTTAAAGACAGTTTCATTTGTCAAATATCCAGCTTCTTGTAAACCGGGAATTTGTGGTTGTAGCGCCCTTGCACCTGTGGCAATTACTGCTTTTTTAAAGCGCAGAGTTAGACCTGCAACTTCTACTGTATTATTGCTAGTAAAACGACCTGAACCTAAGAAAACATCGACTCCTAATTTGTGCTGGTAGCGTTGAACAGAATCAACATCGCTGATTTCCGCCCTGATGCGGCGCAGCCGTTCCATCACAGCGGCAAAATCCACTTCTACACTGTCAGAAACATTAACACCAAATTTATTTGCTTCCCAGATATCGCCAACCGTGCGAGACGATCGAATTAAAGCTTTTGACGGCACGCAACCGACATTCAAACAGTCGCCGCCCATTAAATGTTTTTCAATTAAAGCAACTTTCGCGCCCAAACCTGCGGCACCGGCAGCCACAATTAATCCAGCGGGCCCCGCGCCAATTACTACTAAATTATAAGAACTAGCCGGCTGCGGATTTACCCAATCGGGCGGATGCAAATAGGAGACTAATTTCTGGTTGTGTTCGTCCATCGGGGGGACAGTTACGCGATCGACTTTTGACTGCGACATTGGCAAATCCTGCTAATTAAATACTTTCATCCAAAGCTTTGCGGGCAATCCGAGTGATATAGACAGTAACAGCGACCGTAGCACTAAAACTGATGATATTAATCAACCATTTTGCAGCTTCTGCTTGCGGATTGACAGGCTGATTAACCGTGCATATCGCAGCAATATCCCCTACCAAAGAACCGCAGTAAACATACAAGATTGTTGCCGGAATCATGCCGAAGGAACCTAGCACATAATCTTTCAAAGAAACCTGAGTAATCCCTAAAGCGTAATTTAATAAATTAAACGGAAATAAAGGACAGAGACGAGTCAAAAAAACTATTTTTAATCCTTCTTGGGAAACTGCGCGATCGAGAGCTTTAAACTTAGGATGAGCTTCCATGTATTTTACCACGCGATCGCGCGACAAGTATCGCCCGATCAGAAAAGCAAACGTAGCACCTAAACTTGCCGCGACAAACACGTAAACCGAACCCCACCACAGACCAAAAATCACCCCCCCTCCCAGAGTTAAGACAGAACCTGGTATAAATAGTACAGTAGCTAGGTTGTAGGTGACAATAAAAGCTACTGGGCCCCAAGAGCCTAGATGCTCGATCCGCCTTAAGACATTTCTTAATAAATCTTGAACATAAAAAGACCTTGTTGCTAGAATTAAGATAGCAACTAAAGCTGCGATGGAAAAAAACAATAATATTCGTTGAAAACTTACGCTAGCAAAATCTTGAATTTGTTTGGTTGGCATGACTCACCCGCAAATAGCTCTCAGCATTATACTACTCTTCAATCTAAAATGTAAAATCCGATAGCTCACCCCCCAATAAATCAGCCATGACAGCACAAACCCAACTCCCAATCCCCGATCATTTCGACACCAAAAAAGTAGATCAAGTCTGGCGAGTTACCTACCAACAACGCGCCGCTGAAGCTAAACAATGGGCGAAAAAATACAGCATCCAGCCCGCCACCAGCGACACCAATCAGATTTGTTTGCTGATAATCGATGCCCAAAATACCTTTTGTTTGCCCGAATTTGAACTATTTGTTGGCGGGCGTTCCGGTAGCGGTGCAGTTGATGACAACCTGCGGCTGTGCGAATTTATTTACCGCAATTTAAATGCAATTACAACCATTGCGCCCACAATGGACACCCACACCGCCATGCAAATTTTTCATCCAATCTTTTGGATAAATGAAGCTGGCGAACACCCCCTCCCAGCCGCCACATCAATTACTTTAGAAGACGTGCAGCAAGGCATCTGGAAAGTCAATCCCACCGTCGCCGACAGCATCGCCAATGGTAACTATTCGGCACTGGAAAAACACGCACTCCACTACGTGCAGAAACTCAGCGACGAGGGCAAATATCCCCTGACAATTTGGCCGTATCACTCAATGCTGGGCGGCATCGGACACGCCCTGGTTTCCGCCGTGGAAGAAGCAATATTTTTTCACAGCATCGCCCGCAACAGCCAGGCACTTTTTGAAATCAAAGGCGGGAATCCGCTAACAGAAAACTATTCTGTTTTGCGGCCGGAAGTTTTAGATGGTTTCGACGGCAATCCGATTGCGACAAAAAATGCTAAGTTTATTGATAAATTGCTCGATTTTGATGCAGTAATTATTGCCGGACAAGCGAAAAGTCACTGCGTTGCTTGGACAATTGATGATTTGTTAACGGAAATTTTGGCGCGAGATCCGAATTTGGCAAAGAAGGTTTATTTGCTGGAAGATTGCACTTCGCCTGTGGTTGTTCCGGGTGTTGTTGATTTTACGGAACAAGCAGATGCAGCTTTTCAAAGATTTGGGGCGGCGGGAATGAATGTGGTTAAATCTACTCAGTTAATTCTTGGCGATTAAAGACGAGCGTTTTCTGTTGGGGTTTCCAGTACCAAAAAAGTATACACTATTAATCATAGGCGGTAAGTTTTGTGGGCTTGGTAGTCGGCTGCGATCGCATTTAACTGATTAGTTATGATATCATATCCGCTAAATCACTTACTAGAGAAGTGTAGTCAAGGAGTTTCCCGATGATTGAAAGCGAAATTTATAGTGTTGTTCTTTTTCGGGATGCGAGTGTGCCCGCAATTTCAAAACTCTCGGTGGCGATCGCCACGACTCTTCTGAGCACAGTTGTAACTGCAACCCAAGCCTACGCAGTTCCCGTCACCTACGATTTCACCATCACTGTTACCAAAGGCGGGTTAGCGGGCCATACATTCAACGGTTCTTTCAGCTACGATGATGCTAAGTTGAAGGGAACGGGAGTCGAAGAATTGGGAATTACTGACGGATTAACAACCTGCTTAAATTACCTGGGACGGACTTATCGCGAAACCGATGATACCAGTTATCCTACCTTTCCCACACTCAGATTTGAGGATGGCAAGATCACGCAACTAAACTTTTGGATTCAGCCGAATCAGCGAGTTAATTGGTGGAATTTACCTGGATGGGAAGTCAAGCTGTCTGAGCCTAAAAAGAGTGATTCAACTGTTCCTAATTGTCAAAAACAGTGATGCGTAGCCAACGTGCGATCGACCGTATAAATATAGGAGGAATTAGATGCAACTGCCTACGCTTACGGTAATTTCATGCAGCCACGCTACCAAGGTGCGATCGTCGCTCATCTGCTGGGGCGATCAAATCTTTGCGATCGCTATGAACGAATGACTCAAAGATTGTTAAAAAAAAACGCATGATTCCTATTTTCTGTCGGTCAAGAGGGCCTCTGCCCTTGATGATTTTTAATAACTATTTCCCATCCAATCGGGGGACTCCTTCCAAAAAAATACCGCTCAACATTAACTCAGTCATCCGGTCTAAGTTGCCGCTGATTTTTAATTTTTTATCTCTTTGGAAGCGCTCAATATCTGCTTTTAAATCGCCACTATTATATCCTAATTTACTCAAATAGTCAATAGCTTGCTTATTGCTTAACAAGATATCCGCAGACCGGAAAATCGGCACGTATTGATCGCGCCAAATGTAGGCAAAAGTTTCCCTATCTAAATAGAAAATCCTGCCCCGCGCCGGGTCTCCAATGGCAGCTACACTGTCATTCATTCCCAGCAAAGCGACCGCGTGGGGTAGCTTCCGAGGGCCGTCAAACAGCCAAACTGCTAGCACTCCGGGGCGATTAATTTGCTGAATTTGCTCCCAAGTTGGCGTTAGTTCGATCGCATTTACGCCCAAAGCTCTTGCTGCTATAATTAACTGCGGCATCGAAGTTCCCAAGCGACTCGTGCCGGCAAAACGCGCTACACTCGATTCCGTCGCATCGATTCCCCAACGCCTTAACACTGTTGCTAGGGCGGCGGGGGCGCAACTGCTGTTAGATGTTTGCCGAAATACACCGTTTGGCTGCAAATTATCTATTAAATCAGCGTAAATTGGTGCCATGAAATAGTTTTCAGCGCCTGTAAATCCTCCCACTCCCAACAAGCAAATTAAAATTACTGCGATTACTTGCGATCGCGCTGTCAACCAACTTATACTAAAGCCAATACCGCAGACTCCCATTAACATCACTCGTAGCAAAGTCCAAGTAACTCGCATCCCGTGAAAGCGCCACTCGATCGGCAAAACAGGCATTTGAGGCATATTTAGAGCCAGTAGCAGCAAGGCAATATAAAAACCCAAAAAAGCTAGGGCGATCGAATTTCTGCCCTTAAACAAATCGTTAGCCGTCACTCCAGAGCGAACTAACACTCGCCCGAACCGCATTCCCCAGACAAACAGCACCGAACCCAGCACCAGCGTCACAAATATTTCCATAAGTTCAGAATTTGATCGCTTAACTAGGTTGTAACATTTATGCGATCGACTTGAACCCCAATCAATAGTGGGAGAGAGGAAAAGTGGGGGAGATAATTTGACGATTTTTGGGTTTGGTTCCTGAATTTCCAGCTACAATCGAATAAACAGGATTTATCCAAAATGGAAGCAGGCAAAACAACCATCAATTCTAAAGACTTTGACCTGCATCGCTTGCTCGACATTAAGTTTTGGCAGATTTTTCTTGCTCAGTCCGAGTCAATGGTTGAGTTGGTAAAGTAAAGAAAGCAAAAAGAAGCGCTGGAAGTTTTTCCACGAAAAAAGGGGGATTAATTATGAATTACTATTAGGGATTAAATAACTACTTTGGTAAAAAATAGCAGGAAATTATTGACCCTGCAACTTACCTACAAAATTCAACAACAACTCAAGGAGTAGAAATTGAAATGTGGCAAAATGTTATTCGGCTTAGTAAAGTAGTTCCGCTGGGCTTTGGGTCCATTTTTTTGTTAATGATTAGCATCGGATTTGCCACTAAATTGAGTATGGATAATTTAGCCGAAGCTATTGAGTTGCAAACCCACACTTATGTAGTTAAAACAAATTTGCAAGCTATAGAAAAAGATTTATTGGATGCTGAAACAGGGCAGCGGG
The DNA here is from genome assembly GCF_036700845.1 of Microcoleus sp. S13_C5. Classification (NCBI taxonomy): domain Bacteria; kingdom Bacillati; phylum Cyanobacteriota; class Cyanophyceae; order Oscillatoriales; family Microcoleaceae; genus Microcoleus; species Microcoleus sp. S13_C5. Next base: position 40,980 of record NZ_JAUBPR010000021.1, on the reverse strand, counting down.
GGTTTATCTTTACTGGTAAGGAGGAATTTTTAGAACCTTATAAAAAGGGTATAGGAGCATTTTATAAAACAGTAAATGAGACAAAAGAGTTAATAAAAGATAACCCTGAACAAGTGAAAAATTTGGAGCAAGTAGAAAATTTTGGTCAGCAAAAACTAGATGAGTTAGCAGAAACTATATCCCTGAAAAGGGCTGGTAAAGAACCAGAGCTAAGAGCCTTGGTGATTTCAGGTAAAGGCAAGATATTTATGGATGAAATCAGGGATGAGCTGGCCCAAATGCTTAAGGTAGAAGATGCTTTACTGGTTCAACGAACAAAATTAGCAAAACAGTCGGAGCAATTAGCGACTATTGTTTCTATAGGAGGTACCGTTGTTGCTGTAGTATTGGGTTCATTTATTGTATTATTTATTTTTGATAAAATTATCCGACCAATCAATCAGGTAGCAAATACGATCGCCAGTTCTTCCACAGAAATTGCGGCCACAGTTGAACAGCAAGAACGCACAGCCGCACAGCAATCTAGCTCTGTAAATCAAACTACAATCACAATGGATGAGTTGGGCGCGGCTTCCCAACAATCAGCCCAGCAAGCCCAAGCTGGTGCGGAATCTGCACGGCAAGCTTTAAAGAGCACTGAAAAGGGAACCCTAGCAGTGGCGCAAACCCTGGAATCGATGACAATATTGAAAGAAAATGTCGGGGCAATGGCGGCACAAATTCTGCAATTGAGCGAACAAACCCATCAGATTGGGAATATCTCTACTGATGTCACCGATTTAGCCAATCAAACAAATATGCTGGCACTGAATGCCTCAGTAGAAGCAGTTCGGGCGGGCGAAAACGCCAAAGGTTTTACTGTCATAGCCACAGAAATCCGCAAATTAGCAGATAAAAGTAAGAAATCAGCCGAGAAGATTAACCGCCTTGTCTATGATATCAAGAATTCGATCAATTCCACCGTAACGGTGACAAATGAAGGTACTAAAACAGTAGAAGAAGGAACCAAAATTAGTCAAGAAACGGCAGCAGCTTTCTCGGAAGTAGCAAATGCTGTTAACAATGTGGTATTGAACAATCAACAAATTTCTCTAACTGCTCAACAACAAGCAGTTGCCATTCAACAAGTAGTGGAGGCGATGAACAGCCTCAACCTATCGGCAAAAGAAACCGCTAGTGGTATTACTCAAACCAAATTAGGCACTCAACAATTGAACGATGCAGCCCAAAATCTCAATTCAATTGTCTAATTGTCTAAAGGGCGCTCAGTCTTTTGGGCGAGCAGACTAGCAATTGATAGCATTGAGTCATGAGTTGATCTGGCAGCCCTCCCAGCTTGTCAAACCGCCGACATCCAAGTCAAAACGATCGCACGCGAGTGCATCGCCAAAGCCAGGGCGATCGAATTTCAGCCCTTAAATCAATTCTTAGTAGTAAAGGACGATCGAACTAACACCGCAATTAGCTTCATTCTCCCAGTCAACAGCGGAGAATCGATGACAATTCGGTGTGGGAATTGTCGTGGCGGTGATTTTGCAGATGATCTTTGCTAATTCTCCGTTTATCAATCGCATATTTGAGACGGCTCCGATGAATCTGGATCAGTGGCTGATTTGTTTCGGCGTAGCGCTACCCGCGATCGGTGTTGCTCTTTCGGTCAACCGTTTCGATCCGCCCAACTAATCGAATTTGTAGGTACAGCCATGAGTAATTTCAGATGTTCAGAAACCCGGTTTCTCTGTTTTACAGAGACTGTAAACTTTGAGCATTTAATTTCAGGGTTGCCACTCACAGATAGACTCTGGCTTGAGAGGGCAAGTTTTGGGAGTGATCGGATTTCCACTGAGGTTGAGCCCAGTCAGGTTAGTCAAAGATGCTAGCGGTTTAATGTCGCTGATTTGATTTTTGCTGAGTTCTAGCCAAGTCAGTTTAGTCAAAGATGCTAGCGGTTTGATGTCGCTGATTCGATTGTTTTTGAGATAGAACTCAGTCAGGTTAGTCAAAGATTGCAATGGTTTGATGTCGCTGATTTCAATGTCGCTGAGTTCGAGCCGAGTCAGTTTAGTCAAAGATTGCAATGGTTTGATGTCGCTGATTTGATTGTTTTCGAGGAAGAGCCAAGTCAGTTTAGTCAAAGATGCTAGCGGTTTAATGTCGCTGATTTGATTTTCGCTGAGGGAGATCTCAGTCAGGTTAGTCAAAGATTTTAGCGGTTTAATGTCGCTGATTTGATTGTTGTAGAGGTGGAGCTTCGTCAGGTTAGTCAAATATTCTAGCGGTTTAATGTCGCTGATTTGATTTTTGCCGAGGTTGAGTCCAGTCACCTTTGTGAAGGATACCAATGCTAGGAGCTCGTCGCTTTGACTGTCGCCCAGGCCGAGCCCAGTCAAGGATTCTAGCGGTTTGATGTCGCTGATTTGATTGTCGCCCAGGCCGAGCCCAGTCAGCTTAGTCAAAGATGCTAGCGGTTTGATGTCGCTGATTTGATTCTCGCTGAGGTTAAGCGAAGTCAGCTTAGTTAAAGATACTAGCGGTTTAATGTCGCTGATTTGATTGTCGCGGAGGGAGAGCTCTGTCAGTTTAGTCAAAGATGCTAGCGGTTTAATGTCGGTGATTTGACGGCCGCGGAGGGAGAGTTCAGTCAGGTTAGTCAAAGATTGTAAGGGTTTGATGTCGCTGATTGGATCGTTGTCGAGGACGGGTTCAGTCGGGTTAGTCAAGGATTCCAAGGGTTGGATGTCGCTGATTGGATTGTTTTTGGGGACGAACTCAGGCGCGGGGAATGCTGGCTCAGGCGCGGGGAATGCTGGTAAGTATATCGGTGGAAGGTAGTCGAGGGAGAGATGAGTCAGCTTAGTCAAAGATTCCAAAGGTTTAATGTCGCTGATTTGATTGAGGCCCAAGTCGAGATGAGTCAGGTTGGTCAAGGATTGCAATGGTTTGATGTCGCTGATACCATTGTTGATGAGGTCGAGTTTTATCAGGTTAGTCAAAGATGCCAGCGGCTTGATGTCGCTGATACCATTGGCGCCGAGGGAGAGATCCGTGAGAAGAGAAAGTTTCCGATCGGCCGCATCACACTCAGTAGTCTTAGCTTCCTTCAACAGCACCTCAACAGTATGTTTAGCTTCAGGACTCAAATCAGCTTTTTGGCGACACCAATCGGCAAATGTTCGTCTACTGTTGGACGATCGCGTTTCGGCGGCATCAGCAGATAGTCCACTTCCACATAATGCTAGGACGATTGCGCTACAAGTAATTGCGATCGACTTTTGTAAATTAATGTGTTTGTCTGCAACTATAAGTGTCATAATCTTGTACCTCTAATTTTCTGAACTTTAAAGTTTTAGGATTTAATATTTAGTTTGGTAAATCACTTACGATTAAGCGCCAATTTTAGTCCACCAATGAAAACCAGTTAACCCTTAGAAAACAGCATCATCGTAAAACAGTAATTATTTCTGTATCTTAAAATACAATTAACCGCCACTTTAAAAAGACTAGACATTAACAAAATAAATATGCCCCTGCGGCGATATTTGTCCCTTATTGATAATAAATTTGAATGACCCCCGATCGCCATTGGCTACAACCTTTACCTAGCAAGTCTTAATTTGAACCAGCTTTGATAATCAAACCAGAGCGCCCTTCCCAACGGCTCCTTATCGAGAGCGCCCTACTAAAAGATTTACTTATCAATTAAATTTAATAATTGTTTCATAATTTACGCAAGAGTACGGTAAGCTAATAACGAAGCCAAGAAAACGTGCGGCTCGCAAAAAGTGAGCTCACACAACTCGGCCGATCGAAATATCGATATTAATCAAAAAAGTCCAATCTGCAGGGATAGTTTAAAGACTTATGCTAGCTATAAATCTTTTGCTCCCTCCTGCCAACCTGCGCTCAAAACTGTTCGCTAAATTCCCTTAGCGAACAGAAAAAAAGCGCATTGATAAACTTCAGTGATGTCGTTACAGAAGATTACGAATTGCAGCGAGGCTAGACTATGACAAAATTTTCAGAGCAATTTTCTCGGCGTAAATTTATCGTTACAGCAGGTGCATCTGCTGTAAGTTCTATACTGCTCAAAGGGTGTTTGGGAAATCCCCCAGAACCCGGTGCTAGTGCTGGCGCAGGTGCTAGTGCTGGCGCAGGGACAGCACCCGCTGCTACCTCAGTAGTGGCTGTTGCCAACGAGAAAAGAGTCGAAGGAATTGAAAGCACTAAAATCACATTGGGATATATCCCGATCGTCGAAGCAGCACCTTTAATCATTGCCCAAGAAAAAGGCTTTTTTGCCAAATACGGCATGACTGAGGTAACAGTTGCCAAGCAAGCAAACTGGGGTTCGGCAAGAGATAACGTAGAAATCGGATCTGCAGGCGGCGGCATTGACGGCGGTCAGTGGCAAATGCCGATGCCTTATCAAATTAGTAAAGGTCTGATCACCAAAAACAGCGTCCAAATCCCGATGTATGTTCTAGCCCAGTTGAACACTCAAGGAAATGGAATCGCGATCGCCGGAAAACACAAAGGCAAAGGCATCGGGCTCAAACTAGACCAAGCGGCCCAAGACTACATGAAAGGCCTCAAAAAAGCAGGCACGCCCTTCAAAGCAGCCTACACCTTCCCCAAAGCCAACCAAGACTTTTGGATTCGCTACTGGCTAGCAGCTAACGGCATCGATCCCGACACAGAAGCCGAGTTGCTAACAGTACCGTCAGCTCAAACCGTAGCCAACATGAAAACCGGCAGCATGGACGGTTTCAGTACCGGCGACCCCTGGCCCCTGCGGATCGTTACTGAGGACATCGGCTTCATGTCCGCCCTCACGGCCCAAATCTGGAAAGATCACCCCGAAGAGTATCTAGCAATTCGTGGCGACTGGGTAGACAAACACCCCAAGGCCACAGAAGCCCTGCTAGCAGGACTAATTGAGGCACAGCAGTGGTGCGACAAGCCCGAACATCGAGCCGAATTGGTCGCCATTGTTTCTGGCAGAAACTACTTTGACGTACCTCCGGCAGTTTTGACACCTCCCTACCAGGGCAAGTACCTCATGGGTGACAGCCAACCACAGATCGACGATTTCAAGATGAGTCCGCTGTACTGGAAAGACGGCCTCGGCAACGTTTCCTATCCTTATAAGAGTCACGACTTGTGGTTCTTAACCGAAAGCGTGCGCTGGGGTTTCTTGCCAACAACAACCTTGGCAGATTCTAAGACAATCATCGATAAAGTCAACCGAGAAGATTTGTGGAAAGCCGCAGCAAAATTAGCCGGAGTTGCTGATGCTGATATTCCCACAAGTACGTCTCGCGGCATTGAGAAGTTCTTTGACGGCAAAGAATTTAATCCGGCTCAGCCAGAAGCTTACCTCAATAGTTTGGCAATTAAAAAAGCGTGATGGGGTCTTAGCTTCGCATAATTTAGTCTCGAAAAAAACAGCAGAAACATAGGAGATTATCAAGATGGCTGTCAGTACAAATCGGAGAGGCGGAGTCGATGTCCAAGGAGCATTTGGCGAATTTTGGAAGAAGAATTCCCCAAATATCTTGCCGCCAATTTTAGGAGTTTTGGGGTTTCTTTTTGTTTGGCAATTCTTGTCAAGTACGGGACTGATAAAACTGCCGGGGCCGATCAGCGTTTGGACTGACGAACGGACGCGAATTTTGTTGCTGTATCCTTTCATGAACTCCAAAACCTACGGAATTGGCTTATTTTGGCAGACTTTGGCGAGTTTGGAACGGGTGGCAAAAGGCTACACTCTCGCGGCCGTTGTGGGAATTGGTACGGGTGTTTTGGTAGGTACAAATCCTTTTCTAAACCGCGCTTTAGATCCGCTTTTTCAGTTTTTGCGGATGGTGGCACCTTTGGCTTGGGTGCCGATCGCCCTGGCTGCACTGCAACAAAACGAACCTGCTGCTTTGTTCGTGATTTTTATCACCGCAGTTTGGCCGATTTTGATCAACACCGCTGAAGGTGTCCGCCAAATTCCCGACGATTACAACAACGTAGCGAAAGTGCTGCAACTGACTCGGAAAGAGTATTATTTAAATATTTTGTTTCCGTCGGCACTTCCCTACATCTTCACGGGATTGAGAATTGCGATCGGGCTGGCTTGGCTGGCGATTATTGCAGCGGAAATTGTGATGTCGGGGATTGTTGGTATCGGCTTCTTTATTTGGAACGCTTACCAGCAAAACTACATCAGCGAAATTCTGTTAGCAGTGTTCTACATTGGGGCTGTTGGTTTGTTGCTAGATCGCATGATGGCTTGGTTGCAGCAAAAGATTGCTCCTTCTCAAGGAAAGTAGTTTTGAGTTACTTCTTTGGGGTCGGAAGAATTAGGATTATTTAACCGCTAAGACGAGTTAGCGAAGCGGCGCGTAAGCGCTAGGGCAAGAAGTAAGAAGAGGGAAGAAGTAGATAATCTTATACTGGGAAGCGAGTAAAAGTTTTTCTACTTCCAGGCTCAGCTAGGGAACCAGTTAATTAGCGGCTAGCAAAACAACAAACATACAAAAAAGGCAAGAAAATCATGTCTGTTTTGATTGCAGTAGAACAAGTAGAAAAAGTTTTTAATTTATCAGACGGTGGGACATACATTGCTCTCAAAGGCATCGATCTGGAAATTAAAAGAGGCGAATTTGTATCATTAATTGGACACTCCGGCTGCGGCAAATCTACGCTGCTCAATATGGTGGCTGGTTTGGATTTGCCGACATCAGGATTGGTGACAATTGAAGGGCAAAGAATCACCCAGCCAGGCCCCGATCGCATGGTAGTATTCCAAAACTATTCCCTGCTACCTTGGCGGACGGTCAGAGAAAACATTACTCTAGCCGTAGACTCGGTAATGAGTGGCTTACCCAAAGCCGAACGCCTCGAAATCATTCAAAAACATATCGATATGGTGGGCTTAACTCCCCACGCCGAGAAACAACCTGCATTGCTATCAGGAGGACAAAAACAGCGCGTGGCGATCGCCCGTGCTCTGGCCCTGCGCCCCAAACTGTTACTCTTAGACGAACCCTTCGGCGCTTTGGATGCTTTGACTCGCGGCAACTTGCAAGAAAAGTTGATGGAAATTTGCCAAGAGTACGAAATCAGCGCCCTGATGGTAACGCACGATGTGGATGAGGCCGTGTTGCTGAGCGATCGCATCGTCATGCTCACCAACGGCCCAGAATCGAAGATTGGCGGGATTCTCGAAGTAGACATCCCCCGCCCCCGCAAACGGATGGAAGTAGTCTCACACCCCAGCTACTACGCTCTACGTAGCGAAATGATTTACTTCCTCAACCAGCAGAAGCGCGTCAAAAAACTGCGGGCACGGAAAGTACCCGCGATCGCCCGCCACGGTCTGGAAAAAATCAACCTCGAACTCGGCTTTATTCCGCTGGCAGCCTGTGCTCCCCTCGCTGTCGCCAAAGAAAAAGGCTTTTTTGCCAAGCACGGCCTCGATGAAGTCCACCTCGTGCGGGAAACAAGCTGGCGCGGCATCGTAGACGGCATCGCGGCCGGTTACTTAGACGCAGCTCAAATGCCCTCTGGGATGGCGATGTGGTTGAGCTTGGGAGGCCACCAAGAGAAGCCGATTCCGACGGTTACAGCCCTCACCATGAGCCGCAATGGCAACGCAATTACCCTCGCGAGGCGGTTTTACGACCAAGGGATCTACACTCTGGCAGACTTTAAAGAAATGCTCCAGAGAACGCCCGCGCAAACGCACCGTATGGCGATCGTGCACCCTTCTTCGATGCACAACCTGTTGCTGCGTTACTGGCTGGCTTCCGGCGGCATTGACCCGGATCACGATGTGTTGCTGAAAAATATCCCACCGGCTCAGATGATCGTTGACTTGCAGAGCGGCACGATTGACGGTTTCTGCGTCGGCGAACCTTGGAACTTGCGGGCCTCGATGGAAGGAGTCGGCTTTACGGTGGCGACAGATTTGGAACTGTGGCCCGGACACCCCGCGAAAATTCTCGGGGTGCGGGAAGACTGGGCAAATGCTTATCCCAACACTCACATTGCTCTAGTCAAAGCTTTGCTCGAAGCTTGCCACTATTGCGCCGATCCAAATCACGCCGCCGAGGTTTCGGAAATTGTCGCGGGACGGGAATACGTCGCTACTGATAAGAGTTTCATCCAACTCGGCGATCCGAAATCTAATGCTTGCAACCTGACTTCTCCGATGCGGGAATACGCCCACCACTTGTTTTCTGGAGATGGGGTGAATCGCCCAAGTCGCACCGAACAACTCTGGCACATGGTGCAGATGGCACGCTGGGGCGATACTGTGTTTCCGCGCAACTGGGTGGAAATTCTGGAACGGGTGGTGCGAGTCGGTGCGTTCAGCACGGCGGCACGAGAGCTGGGGATGGCTGATATTACTTACACTCGCGGTTCTCTCAGCTTGTTTGACGGCTCGGTGTTTAATGCTGACGATCCGATCGGCTATCTCAACAATCTGGCCATTAAACGCGATTTCACGATGGCGGAAGTTGTACTCGATTCCGGTCGCAGAGCTGCTTAGAGCGGTTTTTAGTAGGATAAAAACAGGGTAATTGCTAATTGTTAGTTGTTGGTTTTTAGCTGTTTATTGTTAATTTTCAACTGCTAATTGCTAGTTAGTAATTCCCTCTTTATGACCTCCGTGACATCCGTTAAATCAGTTACCTAATTTCCTTCTTTATTGGCGAATCACCCACTCACAATTTCCTAAACCCATGCTCAACACCACGAAAAATCAGACGAACACCAAAACTCAAATCCAGCCGGGAAAAGGCCGCCGCCAACCTTTTTTGGTGATGGACAATGTTTATAAAGTATATCCAAACGGTTACAAGGCTTTAGAAAACGTCAATCTGAATGTAGCTGAGGGAGAGTTTATTACTCTGATCGGACACTCGGGCTGCGGCAAATCAACACTCTTAAATATGGTGTCCGGTTTTAGCCATCCGAGCCAGGGCACCGTGTCGATTAACGGGCAGCGGATTACGCAGCCGGGCCCCGATCGCATGGTGGTGTTTCAGGGTTACGCTTTGCTGCCTTGGCGGACGGTGTTTGAAAATGTTTATCTGGCGGTTAATGCTGTATTTCCGAATAAGTCGAAGGTCGAAAAAAATGCGATCGTCAAAGAGCATTTGGCGATGGTGGGATTGACAGAAGCTGCTGAGAAAAGACCCCCGCAAATTTCGGGGGGGATGAAGCAGCGGGTTTCGATCGCTCGCGCTTTGGCAATTCGCCCGAAAGTGCTGATTTTAGACGAACCTTTTGGTGCTCTGGACGCAATTACTAAGGAGGAATTGCAAGAAGAGTTGCTGAAAATCTGGAACGATCACCGCTGTACGGTGTTGATGATTACTCACGACATTGATGAAGCGCTGTTTTTGGCCGATCGACTGGTGATGATGACTAATGGCCCGTCGGCGACAATTGGCGAGGTTCTGGAGATTCCTTTTCCGCGTCCGCGCGATCGGGTTCAAATGATGGAAGATCCGGAATACTACAATTTGCGGAACTACGCCCTAGATTTCCTGTTCCGTCGTTTTGCACACGATCACGATGCCTAATCAGTTGGGAAATCAAAGTTAAAGAGGAGAATTATGAGACTTCTCGAAAAATTTTAATTCTTGTGCGGAGTAGGATTTGGGCATCCTGGCGGCCCAAGACGAGCTTTTTTGCAGAAGTCTATTGAAAATTTGAAGCCCCAGTGTTCCCCGATTTCAGGGGAACATCGCTACGGGCGCAATTTTCCCGATCCGGTTGGGTAAACTGAAGCTTAATGGTGGACGAGAAGTTTTTTCGGACGTTCGGATCTTTTTCCGATATTTTACGTCTACCAGCGAAGAGACCCGATTGCCTAGCTGTCGGTAAGCTGGCATGAACAGAGCCCACCTTCGATCGAGGGTGGGCTTCTTCTTGATGTTATTAACCGTTTGTGGGCGATCGGTGGTTGGTGCATTCCACCCTTGGAACTGGCACACTGCAGGAACGCTTATCGGTGTTTCATGGATTAAGGCTGTTGTCAATATAGCTGTTTTCAGTTGAGTAAAGTACAGAGGATCGGGTAGGGAAACGGCTGATCATAAGTCCGGCGCGGGGCTCTGTGACTTTTAACAATTGGTATAAGACTGATGATTGTAGCAAGACTTTTTTAAATTCGTATTACTCAGGTTTGCACGAAAAACTCCTCGGGGTCAATATCCCAATTTACCCAGCGAATTGCTTCTTGAGCCGTTAGCGAAGCCCTCGAAGAGGATCGCACATTTGGCGGCACGCGCAAAGCGTGAATACATCCCGTGCTCGGACAGGTCATTTTTAACAAATAAACTGGCTTTGCATTACCCACATTATCAAAATCATCGTCAAACTCGATGCTTAATAGAGTGTATTCCTGCCAACTATCTAATTCTGTCACCGCTAATTCTTGACAAATGCGATCGTAACCAATTCCCTGAATTAATGCCCGCCGAACTTCTGCATTCTGTTCCTTCAACACCCACTTAGACTGCCACTGGTCCGGGTGCAGCCTGCCGTACCATTCGGGCAAAATCACGCCGTGGTAGGCGTAAATCGAAAAACCGTCGGCAAATTGTACCGCTGGTGTTGCTTCGGCGTGCAAGCGGTGGTTGCTGTCTGCAGAAAGTGCGATCGGCTTTTCGCAGACAATGCAAACTTTGTCATAGGGATAAATCCAGCCGCAATCCCGGACAATCGATTGAAAAACAATCCAATTTCTGGCGTAGGAATGAGGTAAATTAAGAACCGAAATGCAAAAATCCAACAAACTGCCATAAGCAGCCCACAATTCTGGTTGAATGCAATTATTAACTTGTTTTCCTAGTGTCTGCCAGTTGATTTCTCCAGTCCGCTCATCGAGCAATTGTTGCGGTGGCAATTTGCTGGCTATTTCACGGACTAAATCCTCGCGCTGCGCCTCCCACAATTGCGTTTGCAGTTGAGTATAAAGTCTTTGTTCTAGTTGAGTGGCCAGTTGGTTTTGAAGTTCGGTTTCTAGTTTGCCCCGCAGATAACTCCGCAGTTGTTTTTCTAGTTCTATCCACAGTTTTGTCTCGAATTGGCTCCGCAGTTGGCTCCTGGGATTGTCAAATCGACTGAGGATGAGATCGGCAGCTTCGTAGGGTCGATCGACAAAAATGATTTCCGCTGCTTTTAGGCAGATCGCACTATAAGCCGATTTTATTGTTTCCGCAGCTTGCGAGCGATTTATCGGGCCAGTGGAAAGCGAGATCGCTCTCCACTTTTCCCGATAAACTGGAATCAAAGCTGCTTGTTGTGGCGTTAGTTTTTTAACCTTAGTCTGTGACATACCTCCAACCTTGTGGCTCATATTCCCGCTGAATTCGCACCATCCAATTACCTTCGGGAATTGCGATCGCATGGTGTTCTTCGTGACTCAATAAAGCTGTCGGTGAAAGCACCCGCAAATACAGAGTGCCGTCTTTTTCGTACAGTTCAGCTTGTCCCTCAATAATCTGGTGAGAATGTCCCGTGACTTCACCTTCGGCGAGAGTTAGGTGAGGTTTTTTTTCTCCTTCGATTTTCGGTACGGGGGTGAGAATTACGTCGCCTTGTCGGATGGGTTGCATAGGTTTTTTCTAAATTTTGTTTGCTGGTGTCGATCGATCGACCTTTTCTACCGTAAGTCTATACTACATACGTAATACATGGCTGTCAAGAGCCACAAACAAAATTCCATAACTATTTGCTGTACTGACAGGCGTTATCTTGGAGCGTGAAAGTGCGATCGCAAACAGGAATGCTACAATAGATGCCAGTTTCGAGAAAGTTTTAGGTTTGAATGCCTATCTACCCGCCGCTAGAGGGTTTGTATCGAATCACTTATTAATTGACCTATTTGGCATTGCAACCTCTTCACCTCGTCTGTGTTGAGGAGAGAAGCAAAAACTTGTTCGTATTGGCTGGATATGACGAGGAAATTGAGATTGAAATTGCTCAAAATGGGGAGGTATTTTAATGAACCCAGTAGATTATACTGCAATGTCAGATGGAGAATTAAAGCGTTACTTTCTTAAAAATCGCGGGGATAAAGCTGCACAGCGAGCCTACTTAGATAGGCGGAAAAAGCGATCGAATTCAATCATAACAAAAGTGGGAGATTCGGATTTTGATACTAAGATTGAGGCAGCCATTTGCCAGCAAATGAAAGAAGACAAAGATTAGTCTTGTATCCTAACAATATATTTATAAATGGGGGAGCGATCGCCCAAACCACTTTTTGTCTAAACCCCAGAAATCCCGCGCCGAAACTCCTTAACTGCTTCAACCCTAGAAGCCATCAGCAACCAGCGAGACAGCAGGTTGATGTCTAAACCGGGCAGAACTTCGCTTTGGTCAATTTTTTCATATCCGTGCGATCGCAAATGATACAGGCCAAATACTCCATCCTCCCAAAACCAAACTTCGGGGACTCCCAAGGCTTGGTAACGATGCAACTTGCTTTCATTGCCGCTAGTAAATACAACTTCGATAGAGAGGTCTGCAATGCCTCCCGATGCTCTGCCAATTAAGTAAGATTGGTCTGCTTGTGCGGAGGCTTTTCCTTCTTTTTCCTGGGTAAAGCTTCCTGTGGGAGTAAAATCGATTTCTTTTTCTACAAAATACGTACCCAGCAACAGAGCGATGACTCCGCTGTAAACTTCCTGTTCTTGCGAAACTGCCAAGATTTCTACCTCACCTTTGAAATAAAAAAGTCGGATGCCAGGGGAGTCAGAAAACCCCTGCTCGATTAGCTTGAATTGTTGCCAATCAATCCCGGAGTGAATTAGGCGCTGGTCTTTTGATTTGTCTAAAGTTGCTGTCATGGCACGACATCCTTTAACTATTTTATAGCAATTTGAATTCCCACAAGTTTGCAAGCTCATTGTTATGGTGCGTCCGATCCAAAAAACCTGTTTAAATCGAAACGATCGATGTCAGACGAACCATACAAGTTGATTTAACTATTATATTACCCTTCCAATGTGGCAACCGAAACTCGATCGCGCCCTGCTTCTTTCGCCCGATAAAGCGACTCATCGGCGATCGCAATTAGCTCCTCCGGCTGCGACCTCGCCCCCGGAATGCAGCAAGCTACACCCAAACTCAGCGTCACATATTCGCTGACAGCAGACTTAGCGTGAGCTATGTGCAAACCCCGCACCTGTTGTGCAATCATTTCAGCTACGCAAGTGGCACCTTCAATATCCGTATTCGGCAAAACAACTACAAATTCTTCTCCACCGTAACGCGCTACTAAATCTGCCGCTCGCTTTACCGAATGCTGGATCACCGCCGCCACTTGCCGCAAACATTCATCCCCCGCTTGGTGACCGTAAGTGTCGTTGTAAAGTTTGAAATAATCAATGTCGCACATAATCAAAGACAGCGGTGCTTCTTCCCTGGCCAAACGCCGCCATTCCGTATCGAAGTATTCATTAAAAGAATGGCGGTTTCTTACCTCAGTCAAACTGTCGTAATTTGCCAAATAATGCAAGGCTCGATTCACTGTTTCTAACTGCTTTTTCTGCTGCAGCAACTGACGGTTGAGTTCCGACAACTGCTGTTCGGCTGAGTGCGAGCGCAACAAATTTCTCACCCTCGCCAGCAATTCCCTCTCCTCAAAAGGCTTTGAAATATAATCGTCAGCACCCGCATCCAAACTTTCGATCCGAGCTTCCATCCCCGATCGCGCTGTCAAAAAGATTACCGGAGTAGATTTCAATTCTGGCGTGTTCCGAATCTCCTTGAGCAAATCCAGCCCGTTTTGTCTGGGCATGATTTGGTCGCTAACAATCAAATTTGGCTGCAAACTTTTGGCTTTTTCTAAACCTTCCACCCCGTCACTCGCGAGGGCGACTCGATAGTACGGACTTAATAAATTTTGGAGGTAAGCCTGCAGAAAATTGTTGTCTTCTACTACCAGCAACAGCGGTAATTCTCGGCTGTCACTTGTTAATTGTTCCAGATGATTTTTGTCGTCAAAACTGTTAGGTTCCGGCAGCGGTGCCTGGGGTGTGGTCGCCCGGATATTTCCCGAACCCCACTCTCCGGAGCCGAATCCAGTCAGTCCAGCTAATTGGGCGATCGCGCTCACCAACTGATTCGCTTCCACCGGCTTCGACAAATGCCTCTGAAACCCCGCCTCCAGCGCCGATGCCGAATCTTCTTCCTCAATGCCTCCCGTCAGTGCCACGGCCGGCAGCAGTTCCCTGTGCTCGGACATTTCCATTGCTCTGATGCGGCGGATCAAATCGCAGCCGTCGGCTCCCGATACCGTCATATCGCTCACCAACACGTCGGGTCGCGACTGTTGCAACTCGGCCATCGCTTCGCAGGCGCTACCCACCGCTATTACCTTGGCTCCAAATGCTTCGAGACCAGTTTTGAGAAATTGCCGGATCTCGGCGCTGCTTTCCACCACCAGGACTTGCTTTCCCGCTAGGGGTTTGGAAACCGATCCGGGTCTGCTTTCCCTTTGGACGATCGCAGCAGTGCTATCACCCTGTGCATTTTTGTTGGCGCTCGGTAGCAGCACCCCAAAAGTCGCCCCCTGACCGAGGCCGGGACTCGAAGCCCAAACACTTCCCCCGTGCAGTTCCACTAACTGCCGCACAATTGAGAGCCCGAGCCCAAGCCGATTTTGTTCCTTGTTCTGGAAGTTGTCTGCAGGGCGGAAGTAGTCAAAGATGTGCGGCAGAAATTTGGGGTCGATGCCGCAACCGCTGTCGCTGACCCGAATCAAGACGCCCGACTGAGTAGACTCGATCCGCACTTGAACCGGGTATGGTGTCGATTCTGGGGTGAATTTGATGGCGTTTGCAAGGAGGTTCCAGACTACTTGCTGCAAGCGTTCTGCATCTGCCAAAACGTAGCTGACGGCGGGGTCGAAATGTTTTTCTACGCGGAGGTTTTTGGCATCGGCGGCGGGACGGAGGGTCTCGATCGCAGATTCTATGATAGACGAGAGGTGAACTGGGCCGATGTTCAGGCGCACTTTCCCTCGCAGCAACCGCGAGAGGTCGAGGAGATTGTCTATTTGCCGGTTTTGTAATTTGGCGTTGCGCTCGATGATTTCTAAAGCGCGGCTGGTGGTGGCTTCGTTGAAATTGCGCGATCGAGCTAGCTGCGCCCATCCCAAAATCGCGCTCAGTGGCGATCGCAGTTCGTGGGAGGCGATCGCCAGAAATTCGTCTTTTGCCCGGTTGGCTTCGGCTTGGGCTGCTTCAACGGCTTTGCGATCGGTGATGTCGAATCCGAGCGCCAAATACTGACAGGGTTTTCCCTTACAGTCCAACAGTGGAACTACTGCTGCGTACACCCAATAATCACTTCCATTCTTGGCTTTATTCTTAATGTCTCCTTGCCAAACTTCACCTTTGGCAACAGTTGATAGCAGATTTTTGATTATTTCCGAAGATTTATATTCCGAATGGAGGATGCCGAAGTGGCTGCCGATTAGTTCGGTCTGGGAATAGTTGGAGATGGAGCAAACTCGTTCGCTGACATAGTTGATAATTCCTCGCGCGTCAGTCCTCACCGCCAGTGCCGATCGGTCGATCGCTCTTTTAAAATCTAAACACTCTTGTAGCGACGAATCTAGTTCTTTTGTCGTAGAAAATTGACCGAGCCGATCGGGCGCGTTGTGTTGCTGGCGATCGGGCTTATCCTTACTCCGTTGTTGGATTTCCATTGCTTCTATTTTCCCCTGACGGCTGACACCTAATCTACTCGCATCCTGATTCATTATCACAATTTTCTTTCCCCCGCCGGCGGGTGTAATATTTTGTATCTCTTCATCTTCCTGAAAAATTGGCAGGTACCACATCCACCCGGAAGTCAACTCAATTTTTGTTTATAGTTGGCTAAAGTTTGTCAATCTGAGGGCTGATTTTTTCATATCTAGCCGATCATCGGCTGCTGGCTCATTCCTTTTTATCTTGTTATCTTTTATATTTTACTAGGGGGAATCACTGAGAAAATTATGGTGGGGAGCACACACCGACAGTTGCATTCTTGTTGGAAACGGGTATCATAACCGTCAACTTTTTTCTCACAATTACTCCTAGTATCTGGCACAAAGTCTCGTCTTCGGCAGGCTTTCGGGTATGTGGCATTCTGCCTCATCTGCACTGAAGGAGATATATGTGCACGGCTAGAGAGTTCCGAAATCACGGGCGGGTTTGGGCGCACAAAGTCCCTAGCTGGCGATCGTCCATAACTTCTTTTAAATAATTTTCCTCAACATCTTGACAGCTCTGTATATTTTTTGTATTATAAATGTAATATACTTTCAGACAAGAGAACCACCCAACTGTATTGGCGCACTCAACTATTAACAATTTGAGGAAAATCGTCTGTGAATTTAGACGCTGTACGCGAGCAATTTGAACAAAGAGCATTTGATTATGACGGCTTAATTCCCCGCCTCATTCCGCGCTATGGCGAGCAACACGATGTAATATTGCAGCTAATCCCTTATGAAACTAATGCTAACATAAAAGTTCTGGATTTAGGCGCGGGAACTGGCATACTGTCGGCTGTGATTCTGTCAGCGTTTCCTCAAGCAAAAGTCCTAGCCTTTGACATGGCAAAAAATATGCTAAAAACTTGCCAAACTAACTTGTATGCTTTCCGAGAACGGCTGACCTTGCAGCAAGGAAACTTTGCCGAAGATGATTTCGGCAGCGGTTATGATTTGGTAGTTTCTGGGTTGGCAATCCACCACCTCGACAGCGCAGGTAAACAACAGCTATTTCACAAACTTTTCCACTCGATGAATCCAGGGGGAATCTTGCTAATTCGAGATATTGTGACAGGTGCTAATCCCCGGCTGACTGAGCAATACGAACAGTTGTGGCGGCAGTACATGAAAGCTAACGGAGAAGACGATGCAGCCTGGTTTCAAAAATATCGAGAAGAAGATATTCCCTCCTCTGTGGAAGAGCAGACAAAGTGGCTTGCAGAAGCTGGTTTTGCCGACGCCGGATGTCACTGGCGCCATCTAAATTTTGCTGTTTTTGGCGGAGTTATCCCAAGGTAGAAGGGATTCGGTAGAAGGCAGAGTTTTTGATAATTATCAAAATATAAAGCTCGGGAAAAATGGCACACCAAATACTTTTTTATTGCCGGACGCAGAACCTACTTTTCTAGGTACTGAAGGGCGCACCTTACCGCTATAATTCGCGCGTAAAACTATTTTTTACTTCTGAAAATTATTTGTCGAAAACCTGTACAGGCGGGTTCCCTCAAGCGCCGTCTGGCAGTGCAAACAGATTCAACCAACCCGCCTTCCACCAACGATATAACCCGCTCTTGACATTTTGTAAAAGGTGGTTTAAAAGCTAAATAAAGTAAAATCATGAATGATTCTCGCGTAGTAAAAATCAGTCGATATCTCAGCAAACACCTGCGTCACACGCCCTCGTGCATCGGCATTGAACTCGCTCCCGGTGGCTGGGTTCCTGTTAGCGAACTCCTCGATGCGTGCCAAAAAAATAACTTTCCCGTCCAGCTTGCAGAACTCAAGAAAGTAGTCGCGCAAAACGACAAGCAGCGCTTTTCATTTGACTCCACAGGCGCTCTAATTCGTGCCAACCAAGGACACAGCGTAGAGGTTGACTTGCAGTTAGAACCCGCTGTTCCACCGGATATTTTATATCACGGAACAGGTAGCACTGCCGTCGAGTCTATTCTCAGTCACGGAATTAGGAAAATGTCGCGGCATCATGTTCATTTGTCGGTGAATATCCAGACGGCGCGCCAAGTAGGTGCAAGACATGGTATCCCGGCAGTCTTTACTGTAGATGCCGCAGCCATGCAACGTGATGGCCATACATTTTACTGCTCGGAAAACAAAGTTTGGCTAGTAAATTTTGTGCCGCCCACTTATCTCAAAATAAGTTGATAAATTTCACTTTTTTTGTAGAAGGTGTACCACAAAAACTGTAAAATAAGAGTAACTAGGAGTTTTGCAAAATGAGTGCGGAAGATATGGGCGATCGCGAAAACAATTTTCATCAAAACAATTCTCCAAATAGAGGTCTGCTAGGCTCGGGGTGGCGACCTCTTTACCGTCAATTTGATTGGGAACACCTAGTACATTTAGCATCTAGCGATCCCTTAGAACTAGCTCAAAAAACTTTAGGGGCAGCTAGCGACATTGCCGACGCAATGGGACGACACCAATATACTTGGTGGGCAAATATTTTAAATGTATTCTCGGAAAATACTCGCTACGAAATTGATGAATTTTGGGATTACATTACTCCGCAGCCAGTTTACCCGGATTACCGCTACAAAGATGTTTTAGTTACCGAAACGCCTGTGGTGCAATTGGTCAGCCGCGCTAGCATTCCCATCGATTACGTACTCAACAAACTCCAAGAGATTACTGTTTTTAAAGTTCTCGATTTGCTGGGAAAACCGGATGCGATTACCCAGTTTTTTATGGAGCGACATTTTTCTTATCCCCCGGAGCGGTTTGTTAGCTGGGAACGCTTGGAAGTTTTAGGTACTGTTTATGCTTCTTGGACTCGATTCGGCTGCTGGCTGCAAATTGACAGCTACGACAGGGGAAGACGCTGCTACACTCTGATTTGCCAAGATATTGCGCCGCTTGTTAGCAAGGCAACTTACAATTTAGCGGTGATTCTGGGCGGGTACAAAAGCCGCGTCGGACAAGTTCACAGCCAGTTCCCAATTCGCACGTTTTCTGCGGAGGTTCAAAGTTTTACCGATACTGTTCAGCAGGCAATTCTGGATCAAAATCAGTTAGCTGTTTTGGTTAGTGGCGAACCGGGGACGGGAAAAACTGCTTGGACGCAAGCGGTAGCAAAGGAAATTTTAGTACCGCTGGGTTATGTGATTTTTATCTTAGATCACGATGCTGTGGAAAATTTTGTGCCACCGAGTTATTTAGAGCGGATTTGTATTATTATCAATGAGGCTGATAATTTGGCTCAAGATCGATCGACTGCAGAGGCCCAACGCACTAACAAAACTGAACATATTTTGAGTTTGCTGGATGGAACTTTGTATCAAAGCGTCATTGATGATCAAGGTATTCAATTTCAGCAAAAACTCGTGGTTTTGATGACTTGCAACACGACTGAAAGATTAGATCCTGCAATGTTACGGAAAGGGAGAGTGGATTTTACCAGTGAATTTACGCACAAATTTGTTTGAGCGATATCTTTAATTCTCAAGCTATCTGGGCGATCGCACTGATTACACGATCTCATACCATGTTCGATTTTCGATGGAATGACTGATGAAGCTCAAGGTTTGCATCGCGGCTCTAAAGTTGCGTTCTTTTGGAAAATTGTATAAACTATCCCACAATTACCAGGAAATCTTCTGACTCTCAAAGTGTGGGGGAAACTTTCTTGAGTACCTATAGACCATGGGTGTCAACAATCGCCTAAAACCCTTTTTCTCTCTCGTTTTTTGCCTAGTCTGGCTACCCTCCTGCACCCCGGAATAGTCGGGGGACACAACAGATCACTCCAGTCCCCTCCGACTATTATTCGGGGGACGGTTACGCGATCTATGCCTAATGGTCAAACAGCAACCGGGCACTAGCTTTGGTCTTAAATTGACACTAATGCCTATAGACATATCCCCATCAAAAATGATATCAATGATGGGTGATACCCTCTAAGGGTATCGTCCGAGAGAGCAAATCAGGGGAACACAGCATTTTTGGTCTCAAACAGAATTTTTCAGACTTGACAGCTATGGAGGAAATCCCAAACCGTGCAAACTAAGCCAGTTCAGCAAAAAAGTCAGGGACTGGGAAGGTACGCCGACGGGACTTTCCCGATCGCCCAACAACCTGCAGAGGCAGCCGTGTCCGAGAGTAAAGACAGATTTCGGCGGTTTGTGGAGCGCTCCGCCGAGGCCGTGGCAATGGTAGATTGTGAAATGCGCTATCTGTCGGTTTCTCGTCGCTGGGAAACAGATTGCGGGTTGGGCGACGGCGAGGCCATCGGCCGATCTCATTGGGAACTGTTCCCGAATCTCCCGGAATATTGGGAGCAAAATGCCCAGGCTTGTTTGACGGGAGTTTTGGAATACAGCGAGTTTGTGGCAGGGCGATCGATCACATCTGTAACCGGAAAAATCGCAAGCGGCTCTGTCAGCGAGTCGGTAAGATGGGTATTTCAGCCTTGGACAAATAGCGAAGGTGCGATCGGCGGTTTGATTTTGTTTGCATCTAAGATAGCTGAGGCTCCCGCTCTAACCAATTGCTCTAATAAATTTCAGTCCGAACTCAAAAGCAAGCAGTTAGAAACAATACCACAACTAACTCAAATTGCCCTCGAAAATGCTGCTGATACAATCTTTTTTAGTACCTCCGACGGTCAAATTTGCTACGCGAACAAAGCCGCTTGCCATCTTTTCGGCTACTCGGAATCGGAACTGCTAAACATGAGGGTTAGCGACATCGATTCGCAGTTGCCAGCATCGGATTGGCGAGAACACTGGGATCAACTCAAGCAGCAAACTAACCTCACTTTTGAAAGCAGTTACAAAACCAAAGACGGCGCCAGTTTTGCCGTCGAAGTTAAAGTCAATTATTTAGAATACGGCGGCTGCGAATACCGCTGCGCGATCGCCCGTGACATTTCCGCTCGCCTCGCAGCAGAATCAGCACTTGTAGAGGCAAAAGAGCAACTTCAAGCCGTTTTGGACGCCGTGCCGGGATTAGTTTCTTGGGTAAGTTCCGATTTGCGCTACTTGGGAGTAAACCGACATTTAGCTAGCGCTTACAAAATGCCTGCCGAACTATTTATCGGTCAAAAAGTAGGTTTTTTAGATACAAGTCCCAAATTTAACGATTTAGTATACGATTTCTTTGCCAACCATAAAAAGAAGACATCTCAAGAAGTAACAGCGAGCATCAGAGGAGAAAATAAAACTTATCTAATTGTCGCTCAAAAATACCATAACAGTACGGCGGCGGTATTTGTGGGATTGGACATTACAGAAAGCAAGCAGTCTCTTTTGGCTTTGCAAGAATCCGAAGAACGCCTGCGGCAGCAAGCGGCTAGATTAGAGCAGACGCTGTTAATTTTGCAGCGAGCTCAAACTCAACTGATTCAAACAGAAAAGATGTCATCCCTGGGGCAGTTGGTAGCAGGAATAGCGCACGAAATTAATAATCCAGTTAGTTTTATTTCCGGCAATGTCAGCCACGCCACCGGCTACATTCAAGAACTGCTGCGAACGATCGACCTTTACCAAAAGTATTATCCCCATCCCGTGCCGGAAATTCAATATCTGATGGAGGAATTAGACTTAGCCTTCATCAAAAAAGACTTGCCAAAACTGCTAAATTCAATGAAAGTCGGTTCCGAAAGGATTCGGGATGTGGTGCGATCGCTCCGCTTGTTCTCGCGTACCGACGAAGCCCAAATGAAGCCTGCAGATATCCACGAAGGTTTGGAAAGCACTTTGCTGATCTTGCAAAATCGCCTGCAAGCTAAAGGAGGACGGCCGGGGATTTCTCTAGTTAAAGAATACGGGGATTTGCCGCGAGTCCGCTGCTATCCGGGACACTTAAACCAAGTGTTCATGCACTTGTTGACAAATGCGATCGACGCTTTGGAAGAAGGGGGGAGAAATCCCGAAAAGTATGGTAAAATTCAAAATCAGCCTTACTTGTCTTCAGGCAGGTCGAGCTCTGAAGTATTCAATCCCGAAATTCGGATTCGGACTTCTGTGGTAGGGGACAACGAAGTTGCGATCGCCATTAGTGACAACGGCCCTGGCATGACTGAAGAAGTCCTCGACTGCATCTTTGACCCTTTGTTTACCACTAAATGTCAGGACACGAGCACAGGTTTGGGTCTAGCAATATCCCAGCATTTAGTAGTAGAAAAGCACGGCGGTAAGTTGCACTGTGTTTCGCGTCCGGGAGAGGGAACTGAGTTGATAATTAAAATTGCGATCGGCAACGATTAATTAGCTCTTTATAAATAGGAAATAATATGGTAATTGAGTGGCTAAAATTTAAAGTACCTCAAGAGAAGTGGGAGCAGTTTATTCAGCGAGATCAGGAAGTTTGGACGGCGGGACTAAAAAGTTTGGACGGTTTTTTAGGCAAAGAAATTTGGGTAGATCCGGTGGAAAATGAGGTGGTGATGTTGATTCGCTGGGAAACTAGGGAAAAGTGGAAGTCGGTGCCACAAAGCACAATCGAGGAGTTGGATGCCAAAATGGGGGATTTGCAAATTGCGATCGCCGAAAGTCGCGAATATCAAGTTCGCAAGTTTTTGCATTAGTTAGTCAGCACTCAGTTGAGCGTGTGAATTTTTGAAAGATTAATCATGAGTTTTACCTTGATTGTACCGCAGACATCGATTCGGTATTTGGTGTCAAGGGCGCTCGCTCTTTCATTTTACGAGATCGAGCCTCAGAAGCAAGAAAGGGCGATCGATCTTTTTTACTCAAGCATCGATCTGGGTACAATCATCGCAGTGTTTGGTATTTGGTGTGAAGGGCGATCGATCTTTTTTACTCAAGCATCGATCTTGGTAAAATCATTGCAGTGTTTGGTATTTGGTGTGAAGGGCGATCGCTCTTGATGCGTGATGGGCGATCCCTGTCAGTACAATCGTCGCAGTGGAAGGGTGGCTGTGGATAAGATTGTGATGAGAAAAAGAGATGGGACTTTGGCGTTGCTGAATACAGGTAGGAATTCAGATTTCCCAATTGCTATAAGCTAAGTATGGTGAGTTTTGTAACCTCCGAGAAAAGTTGATTCATACCATGAATCAACAACGCCGAAATTCTCCAAGATAAAGGATTAACAGAAATTGATAACTGCGAAGCGCTCATTCACCGCTACCAAGGCAACCCGTTATGGTTAAAAAGCGTGGCGACTCTGATTCAAGAGTTGGGAATCGGCGCGAGTGAGGTATTAATAGATGATACCATATTGCTACCCGAAGATTTGAAAGATGTTTTACAGCAGCAGTACGATCGCACTTCCGAACTAGAAAAACAACTCATATCATTGTTGGCGACAGAAAACCAGCCAGTCAACGTCGCCAAATTGCTACAAAACGGACAAAGATCATCATCAGATTTGCTAAACGCATTGCAATCTCTATCATCGCGGCGCGGCTTGATCGAAAAACAGGAAAGTCTTTACACTTTGCCACCTGTACTGAAGCAATATATCAAAGGGTTATAAGCAAGATAGTCCTGGACGCATAAATACCAAAGAAACCTGGTTTTTTACCGAGTCGGCTGGCGGCGACGAAGTATTTTTGTAAAAAAACCAGGTTTATGAACCCATGCGTAAGCCCTAATTTTAAGAAAGTTTTGCAGAGAGAGCTGAAATAAAATTAACGCTTAAAAAGCCTACTGCTAGTACGAGAATGATAAAGATGGCGATACTGAAAATAGACTTGAGCCGATCGCCAATTCCGGGTTTTTCTGAGTTCATTAGTCAATTTTTACAGTAAATTTGAGAGGGGCAATTGAGAAAGAGTAGATTATACCAATGCGCGAACAAAAAGGCAACTCCCGACAAGCTCCAAACGACGATCGCCCTCAGTAGGTCGCCTTTTTTTTACTTTTAATCTAAAATCTAAAATCTAAAATCTAAAATAGTCTTGGGCATTTTTCGGTTAGCCTGGACAGCTATTGCCGATCGCCCGAACCTGATGGCGCTAACTCCTGTAAAATAGAGGGCGCGTTGGGGCGAACCTTTTAACAGCCGGAATTGGGCGCGATCGCCGCAGGCTCCCAAATACATAATAATATGGCAGTCATCCTTAACTTACTCACAAAGGTAAAAATAGAAGAGTGCCAAGAAATAATCTAAAACATATAACTGAAAAAGGATAGAAATCGATGCTCCACCCAGTCTCGCAACCTTACCAACAACGAGAAAATACTATGACCCAAAGAGCCGTGCGGAAGCCAAAACCCTCTGTAGCAAACCACTTGAGGCCAAGTTTTCCTCAAAGGCACTGGCTGGAGCTGGCAGAGTACGCCTCTCTGGCGGCCTCTGGTGTGGGTTCCCTGGCGGTGGCAGTGTCGGGTCAAGCTTTTTACGGGGTGGCTCCCTTAACCTTGGCTTTGTCGCTGAATGTTGCTAACCGGTATCGGTTCGAGCAGCAAGTGCGGGTGCATCAAAATTCGGAAATGGCCCAAGTCCAAAAGTCTGTCAATAAAGTCGAAAAAACGGCGGTGACGGTAATTGTTAAATTACGCAAGCAGTTGTCTGCAGATATTGCAGCGCTGCGCCAGCAAATGGCTGCACTGCCTAGGGCTGAAGGCTTTGAGGATTCGATCGATATCCAGCGGCAGTTGCTGAGTTTAGGAGAGTCGGTAGCTTCTTTGCAAGAAATCGTGGCGTCTGCTGTGCTCGATGTCCGCCAGCAGGTGAGCACACAACTGCAAGATTTATCAGTTGACCAATCGGCGCATCTCCAAGCTGTAGAACAGGCTATAGAGCAACTGCAAAGCGCGACACAAGGCTTGGTAGAAACTTCTATCACCCGAGACGACTGGGAAGCAGTAAATACTCGATTTTTGGAAATCCAGAAAGTCATGGCCAATTTGCAAAGCCAACTGCAAGCTCCCGCGCACCAATCGACTGCGGATTTGTCGATCGTGCAAGCTCAAATCCACCGTTTGGAACACGAGCAGCAAGAAGTTGTCAAACCTCACCTCAAACGCTTAATCACGGTTGTCAAGGAGTTGCAGCACACACAAGAGAACCGTCAGTAGTAATTAGTCAGCAGTCATTAGTCATCAGTCAGAAGGAATACTTTCCCCTCGGACACTGAGACACTCTCCGACTCTCCGACTCACGCCCGATCGAGTCCTACTTTTTCGACAACTGTGTTAAAAGATTAAAAGCTAATCTGTCTAGTTCACCTGTTTTCAACCTGTTACAAGAAAAATCAATGACTGCAACCGTAACTATTGCTGATAACCCGTTACTAATCGGTCAAGGATTGCCTCCATTTGACGCGATCGAACCAGAACACGTAGTCCCCGCTGTTACCCAACTGCTGGCCGAACTAGAAGCCTCGCTAGCTGACTTAGAATCGTCTGTAGAGCCGACTTGGAGCGGCTTAGTAGAACCATTGCAGCGGCTCGGAGAGCGTTTAAATTGGAGCTGGAGCATTGTCGGACATTTGATGGGCGTGAAAAATAGCCCGGAACTGCGATCGGCTCACGAAACAGTGCAGCCGGAAGTAGTAAAATTTTGGAGCAAGCTCAGTCAAAGCAAACCGCTTTATGAAGCTTTTAAAGCGCTGCGGGCCAGCGAAAATTGGGATAGCTTAGAATCAGCTCAAAAGCGAATTGTCGAAGCAGCTCTCCGAGACGCCCAACTCTCCGGCGTCGGTTTAGAAGGCGAGCAAAAAGAGCGTTTTAATGCCATTCAATTAGAATTGGCCGAAATTACTACCCAATTTTCCAATCACGTCCTAGACGCTACCAAAGCATTCAGCATCACCCTCACAAACAAAGACGAAATTGACGGTTTGCCACCGAGTTTGTTGAGTTTAGCAGCTCAAGCGGCTCGCAGCGCCGGCGAAGAAAATGCGGATGCCGAAAACGGCCCTTGGCGGATTACTTTAGACTTTCCGAGTTACGGCCCTTTCATGCAGCACAGCACCCGCCGCGACTTGCGCGAAAAGTTGTACAAAGCTTTTATCGGCAGAGCAAGTAGCGGAGAATTGAATAACTGGCCGTTGACCGATCGCATTTTGGCTTTGCGCCAGGAAAAAGCTGCTTTGCTCGGGTTTAGTAGTTATGCCGAATTGAGCTTGGCGAGCAAAATGGCTCCCGACGTTGCAGCAGTGGAAGCTTTGTTAGAAGAATTGCGCCAGGCTAGTTATGATGCTGCTGTCAAAGATTTAGAAGAATTGAAAGCTTTTGCGGCCGAAAAAGGCGCGGCGGAAGCTGGAGATTTAAAGCACTGGGATATTGGTTTTTGGTCGGAACGGCGCCGGGAAGAAAAGTTTGCTTTTAGTGCCGAAGAATTGCGACCTTATTTTGCTTTGCCACAGGTATTAGAGGGGTTATTTGGATTAGTAAAACGGCTGTTCGGCGTGACAGTAACTGCGGCGGACGGTCAAACTCCTGTCTGGCACGAAGATGTGCGCTATTTCCAAATAAATGATGAAGCAGGAAATACGATCGCCAATTTCTATTTAGACCCCTACAGCCGCCCCGAGGAAAAGCGCGGCGGTGCTTGGATGGACGAGTGCGTGGTGCGCGCTAAATTTGTCGAAGCAGGAAAAACAACTACGCGGTTGCCGGTGGCTTATTTGGTGTGCAACCAAAGTCCTCCGGTTGACGGCAAACCGAGTTTAATGACGTTCTTGGAAGTCGAAACTTTGTTTCACGAATTCGGTCACGGTTTGCAGCATATGCTGACAACGGTAGACTATCCGGGGGCTTCCGGCATCAATAATGTTGAGTGGGATGCGGTGGAATTGCCCAGTCAATTTATGGAAAATTGGTGTTACGATCGCGCGACTTTGTTCGGGATGGCAAAGCATTACGAAACCGGGGAAACTTTGCCGGAACACTACTACCAAAAACTGTTAGCAGCGCGCCACTACATGAGCGGCAGCGTCATGCTCAGGCAAGTACATTTTAGCAGCGTTGACATCGAATTACACCACCGCTATCGATCGGGCGGCAGCGAAACTGTGGCAGATGTCCGCAACCGCATCGCTAAAACTACCACTGTTTTGCCTCCTCTGGAAGAAGACGCATTTTTGTGCGCTTTCGGACACATTTTTGCGGGCGGCTATGCGGCGGGGTATTACAGTTATAAATGGGCGGAAGTGCTCAGCGCTGATGCTTTTGCGGCGTTTGAGGAAGCGGGTTTGGAAAATGAAAGTGCGATCGCCTCTACAGGCAAGCGCTTCCGAGATACAGTGTTAGGATTGGGCGGCAGTTTGCACCCGATGGAAGTGTTTAAAAATTTCCGGGGACGCGAACCGAGCACTAAAGCTTTGTTGAGACACAGCGGTTTAGTTGCGGCTTAATCTGCCTTAATCTACTGTGGAACAACTGGGGATTAATGCGGATGAATTTATCTGCATTAATCCCTGTTTTTTGTTAAACAAGATTTAAGCATATCCTGTATGTTTAGGGGTGCGGTGTGCATGAAGTCTTACCGCTATCCAGCAGATTCAACGCTTATGAAGTACACCACATCTCCTTCGATACCCGTAGGGGCATCGCGAAAGCCTTTGTCCCTACACTTCATAAACCGGGAATACGCTATAATTCATGCGTAAAACAACTTTTTGCGTAAGTTGTATGGTTATAAAATTGATAATTAGAGTCCCACTTTTTATGGTATTAATAAAACTAAAATTTTCACTACCAACCGATTTTATTGTATAACATCATGCAAGAAACATCTGTAGTTTTGCAAATCATCCCCAATGTTTGTGTGGAAAATCGGGCAAAAAGTGCGATCGCCAGCAGCTTTTAGTTTAGGTTGGAAAGCTCATCAAAGCAGCATCAGTCTCAATACTGTTAGTATAGACTTCGATTTGCGAATATTTACTGTCATTTATCACGGGTAATACTTAAAATTCCCTCTTGCGGTAAGTAAATTTATATTTCGCAACATTTACGGGTTGTTTTCTCGATACAGCTAATGCTTTTATTTGCAACTAAAAATCGATGGTTTTACGGAATCTTTAAGATAGAGCGGCAACAGCGAGTCTTTTTTAAATTTTTTATAAAGAACGGGGGACTCGGCGTCAAAATGGTAAAAAATTAATCTCAACTAAAAAACTTAGTTGAGATTAATTTTAGGAGTGTAATAAAAAATATTTGTATATAATAAAAAGTAAGGATTGATAGTTAATAGTTCACCTACAGATTAAGATTTTCATGGATATTCAATTAATTAATATCGGTTTTGGTAACATTGTGTCTGCTAATCGAGTGATTGCCATTGTCAGTCCCGAGTCAGCGCCAATTAAGCGGATTATTACTGATGCGCGCGAGCGAGGACAACTGGTTGACGCAACTTACGGCCGCCGCACGAGAGCGGTAATTATTACAGATTCGAGTCACGTCATCCTCTCCGCGATTCAGCCGGAAACGGTTGCTAATCGTTTTGTGATCAGCAAAGACGCTCAAGGTCGGGATGATTGAGGTTTTTCAGTTGCAATTTGAGCGCTTACAGTTTAGAGTAAGCGAAAACTTGAATTGTTACACGTTTCTATTCTAAAAATGAAATCTGGTAAATTAATTGTTCTGACGGGGCCTAGCGGTGTGGGGAAAGGCACCTTAGTACGATCGCTCCTCAATCGCCATTCCGAATTATATCTTTCGGTATCGGTGACAACTCGATCGCCCCGTGAGGGAGAAATTGAGGGAAAGCATTATTATTTTGTCAGCCGCAGCCGCTTTGAACAAATGGTTGAGGCTGGAGAGTTGGCGGAATGGGCCGAGTTTGCCGGCAATTTTTACGGTACTCCCTATTTTGCTCTCCAGCAAGGAATTGGTGAGGGAAAATGGGTATTGCTCGAAATTGAGCTCGAAGGGGCTAGGCAAATTAGAAATAAGTTTCCAGAGGCGCTGCGAATTTTTATTTTACCTCCTTCTTGGGAAGAATTGGAGCGGCGGCTGCGGAGTCGGGGTCAAGATTCCGAAACTGCCATCGCCCGTCGGTTGGTGCGGGCTAAAGAGGAAATTGAAGCGGCAGGGGAATTCGATTTCCAAGTTGTTAATGACGATTTGGAAGTTGCTTTGAAAAAGCTAGAATCAATACTTAATTTGGTTGAGCTTTCTGGTAACTAATGGCTAATTACCCATTTCTCCGTCCTGGCTAAAACTTCGCTACTTTGTTTGATAGCAACACAAACTTTTAAATTCAATTCCAGAATATTCGATGAAGGCGTAATTTTTCTCAACGGTTCAATTTCGCGAGCAGAACAGCCCAACATTTCCATATAAGCTAGCGTCCAGCCAATAGCTGCAATGTCCCCTACAGTGCCTTCTCCGGCGCAAAGGTAACAATCCAATTCGCCCTCGGACCCACACTCAGGACAAACCCAATTGCCCAGTTGTGAATGGGGCAGATTTATGCGGGAGGCGGATGCAATTGTTAATGCTTTAATATGATTTTGAACTACTTGTTTAAAACCTCGGTTTTGGTTGCTGCGGTGGTCGGAACTACTGTGCGATCGCCCGATTGCTACTGCTTGCTGTTGTGGCGAAGCAAGAGAGGCTGTTGGATTCTCCCTGGTTACTCTAGATTCGCCTAGATTAGCAGTTAGCTGAATACCATAGTCTTTCGACTCTTCAGTCTGAGAGTGGTTGAGTGCGCTGGAAGAATCGGGTTCGGAAGTTGTGAAGGATTGTTCTATGCGATCGGCAAAATCTTGCATTGATAGGTGATGTTCGATCGCCAAAGACCAAGTTCTTTTATGTCGGAGGTCGCCATATTTTCTGGCTTCTTCCTCAGTAATGCCGATCGCCGCAGCCTCTTGGCGCAGCACATTCATCGAAGTCATTGTATCTGATATCATTAGTTTGTTTGCAGTTAAAATTACTATCGTCCGCTCAGCCTACCAATAAATTACCTTAGATATACTACAATAGTCCGGACTATTTTGAGATCCTAGTCGGAAACCCTGGATTTTCCGTTAGCAAGTCGATTCTGCCATAGCCCTGACACCCTTATTTTACGCTTGGCAATCGCACACTGTCCGAAGCATTGATAGTAGCCTAAATCTAAAATCTAAAATCTAAAATCTAAAATTGGATGACTTCAATTCTTCCCGATACAGCTTTATCTGTTGCCGGACTAACATCTTACCTGCAAGACTTGTTGGAGGGCGATCGCAACCTGCAATCAGTTTGGCTGACAGGCGAGGTGTCGAACGTTTCGCACCACCCCAGCGGCTGCTTTTTCACTCTGTGCGACACCGACAAAAGCGCTGCTATTCGCTGCGTGGTGTGGAATTCTCAGCGGCAAAAATTGGTGCAAATCCCGGAAAAAGGGGAACAGTTGCTGGTTTTGGGAAGCATCCGGGTTTACAAAAATCGCGGCGAGTACCAGTTGACTGTTGTGCAATCGCTACCGGCTGGGGAAGGATTGCAGGCTTTGCGGTTGCAGCAATTGCGATCGCGCTTGGATGCTGAGGGTTTCTTCGATCCCGCCCGAAAGCGCCCGATTCCCGCACACCCGCAAATTGTGGCCGTGGTGACATCCGATACCGGTGCTGCTTGGGGAGACATTCAGCGGACTCTAGCCCAAAGATATCCGGGTTTGCAGGTGTTGCTGTCGCCGACAGGAGTGCAGGGAGAATTCGCTGCTGCTGCGATCGCCCGCGCGATCGCCCGCGTAGAATTGGACGGTAGGGCTGATGTGATCATTTTAGGGCGGGGCGGCGGTTCTGCGGAAGATTTGGCTTGTTTTAATGATGAGAGAGTTGTCAGGGCGATCGCGAATTGTGCGATTCCAATTATTACAGGTATCGGGCACGAAAGAGACGAATCTCTCGCGGATTTAGTAGCAGATAAACGAGCCCACACTCCAACAGCGGCGGCGGCTCAAGCTGTACCAATTTTGGCAGATATTTACTTTGAACACAAGCAGCGAATGGTCAATTTAGCAAGTGCTGTGCGGGTCAGATTTCAGGCAGAAGAAGAGCATTTGCAACTGTTACAAAATCGATTAAAACGTTTGCCTGCGACATCCCGAACTTTGCGGCAAGCAACTGGTAAACTGGAAGTATTGCAAGAAAAGTTATCCGCACTGAATCCGGCAGCGGTATTGCAAAGGGGTTATGCGGCGGTAATCCAAAGTGACGGTACGATCGTTCGCACAACTGACGGTTTGGAATTGGGAGAGGAATTGACTGTGAGGTTGAGTCGGGGCGTGCTGAAAGTTAAGATTGTAGAAGTATTGGATGCGGAAGAAAAGTTATGATTGATTCGCAGTTGCGCCAGTCTGACTGGAATTATGAGGAAACGGTCGATCGAATAGAAGCGATTATCGATCGGGTGGAATCGGGAGAGTTGCCTCTAGAAGAGGTTTTCGAGCAGTTTGCGGTGGCTGTGGAGTGTTGGCAGGAGTGCGACAGCTTTTTGGCGCGGGGGAAGGAACAGATGGATTTGTCGATCGAGCTTTTGGCCGCTGAACCCGATTTTTAACCGGAGATAAACTCGGATTAATGTGGATGAAATAGCGCATTTTGCCGAAAGTCCGACAGGGAATTAATGCCCTGTCTCATAGCGAAAGTCCTCGCTATTAGGAGTGTTAAACTCATAGGATTTAGCATGGGAGCCCAGAAACCGGGTTTTTCTACGAAAAGACGCATTGCAGCCGAAAGATTCGGTAAAAAACCCGGTTTCGTCAGCCGGAGCGCCTAAGTCTTGTCAATGCAAACCCTGACAAATAAACCCCGACCAATAACTCAAATCATCAAAAGGATTTGACATAGTGTAAATATTTTCTTTCAAACTTTCATATCCTTTCTTCTGTTTCTGAATCTGATTCTCCCGCTTCGTTATTTTCTTCAACTCCGCCCCCAACTTATTAAACTCATCCGTCTCCTTGCGGTAGGATTTCTGCCGCAATTTTAACTTTTGTTTTTCCTTTTGAACCACCGCCAATTTTGACTTTAAATCCCCAATAATTCTCTGAAGCAATGGATCGATTTGCGCTTGATAAAGCTCTTTCAACTCCGACCCCGAAATTTTCCGCAACCTCACCTGTGCCCGCCACAAAGCCTCTGGACGACTCAAACCTTCCCGACGATAGTGATAGTAAAAAATCGACAACAGCGAAGTAGCAAAATCATCCACCGCCCACAAAGTGCTGACCACACTCCGAGCTCCCGCACACAAAAACCCCGTTCCCAAACTAAGAAGATTATCGGTAATTTCCGTCCCTCCTAAATTAGTTTCGCAGCAGGACATAAACACATCGGATAACTGCGGCAAGCGCCAACCAGGTGTCATCAATTCCCCTAAGGTGATACTCCCGTCTCCTAAAAACAAGCGCGATTCTAAAGGATTGTCTAAACGCGAGACAGCGTGGTGACTGGAGTGGATTATATTCACATTTTGGGCGAGGTTTCGATAGGCTGCGACTGTTGCTTCTTGACTTCCTTTTAAGCGCTCAGGTTTGGTCACAATTTCGGCAATTTGTTCGCACTCAAAAAGAGTGAAGTACAAATCATCAGTGGCATTTTCCACAATCCCGTATTTCGGCGATTCGATGGTTGGGCGTTGATTGCAATACTCCAAGATTCGGCAACTGGGCACGTAACGAATTAGGAATTTGTCACCAAGGAACACCCTTCGTAGGGGCGGTGCCCCCGTGCCCGCCCTCGGTTGGGGGGGTTCTATCGGCAATGCCGCCAGCGGAATCTGATGCAAAAACAGATGCGGAATCACAATCAATTCCTCAATCCCCTCCAAACAATTACCAATCAACTCATCAACTTTCAACCGCTGCGACAACTGAGATAAAAACTCACCCATCCCCTGTTGCCAAATTTTCCTATCCTGCAAATAAGGCGACAACCAACTCTCAAAAATCCACTTCTGAAAATTTCCCCAACCCTCTCCCTGACAAGTGTGAATCTGCGGCGCTTTATCCTTGTAAATCACAAAAACATGAGTGTCATCAGTCGTGGTATAAAAACAGAGAATCGCCGTCTGCGAATTGTCAATGAGTTGCTGCATCGCCGCAAACTGCATCGGATCGACTTGAACTTGTCCCGCTAAAACAGGATCTAAACTGCGAATATTTTCCCAGATTTGCTGTTTCTCCCCTTCCAATTCTTGAATTTTCTCCGTGTAAGCAGACAAATCTGCCCGACTGCGGGACTGACTCCCCACACCTGCTAATTCTTTATTGCCTTCAGAAGGTTTGCGGAGTTGTTCAACTTCTGCGTCAATTTCCCGCTGCTTCGCCTCAAATTCCTGCAAATACTTTTGCACTGCGGGTGGAATTTCGCTGCTAGCATACAAATCATTGCTGTGCATTAAATCGACTAACCGCTGAGCACGGGTTCTGTCGCAATATTCTATGGCTTTTTCCAGTTGGTTGTTGTTGACGCAAGCTTGAATTGCCTTTTCGTAAACACCTATAGATTCAGCTAAAATCTGCTGGCGGATATCGTCGGAAGTTGCCCAACTTCTGCTTTTTTCTACTGCTTGAATTGCTTTCTCGAATCCTTCAAGGGCGATATCCCAAAAACCAGCAGTGAAAGCGGTATTGCCGAGGTTTCTACCTGATTGCAAGGAGTCTAAAGGGAAAGCAGTAGGAGTGCGAATTTCTAATGCTAAGCGGAAACAGGCGATCGCCTCTTCTATATTCGCCGCCCTGACTCCTTCTATTCTATCACTATAGGCATTCCCCAAATTGTTTTGAGTCCCTGCCCACTTTTCGGGATAATTCTCAGGGGTATACACTTTTAAAGCTTCCCGAAAACAGGCGATCGCATCTTCTATATTCTTTGCCCTGACTCCTTCTCTGTCACCATAGGCAGTACCCAAATTGTTTTGAGTCATTGCCCAATCTTCGGGATAATCCTCGCGGGTATAGACATCTAAAGCTAGCCGGAAACAGGCGATCGCCTCTTCTATATTCGCCGCCCTGACTCCTTCTATTCTCTTTCTATAGGCAATCCCCAAATTGTTTTGAGTCATTGCCCATTGTTCGGGATAAGCCTCGCGGGTACGGACTTTTAAGGCTTCCCGATAACAAGCGATCGCATCTTCTATATTCTTTGCCCTGACTCCTTCTCTGTCACCATAGGCAAAACCCAAATTGTTTTGAGTCAATGCCCATTTTTCGGGATAAGCCTCGCGGGTATACACTATTAAAGCTTCCCGATAACAGGCGATCGCATCTTCTATATTCTTTGCCCTGATACCTTCTATTCTGTACCTATAGGCATTCCCCAAATTGTTTTGAGTCCCTGCCCATTGTTCGGGATAATTCTCGGGGGTACGGACTTTTAAAGCTTCCCGAAAACAGGCGATCGCATCTTCTATATTCTTTGCCCTGACTCCTTCTCTGTCACCATAGGCAGTACCCAAATTGTTTTGAGTCATTGCCCATTTTTCGGGATAATCCTCGCGGGTATAGACATCTAAAGCTAGCCGGAAACAGGCGATCGCCTCTTCTATATTCGCCGCCCTGACTCCTTCTATTCTCTTTCTATAGGCAATCCCCAAATTGTTTTGAGTCATTGCCCATTGTTCGGGATAATCCTCGCGGGTATAGACTTTTAAAGCTTCCCGAAAACAGGCCATCGCCTCTTTTATATTCGCAGCCCTGACTCCTTCTATTCTATTACTATAGGTATTCCCCAAATTGTTTTGAGTCATTGCCCATTGTTCGGGAGAATTCTCAGAGGTATACACTATTAATGCTAGCCGAAAACAGGCGCTCGCCTCTTCTATATTCGCCGCCTTGACTCCTTCTATTCTGTCACTATAGGCAGTCCCCAAATTGTTTTGACCCATTGCCCATTGTTCGGGATAATCCTCGCGGGTATAGACTTCTGATGCTGCACTATAACAAGCAATGCCTATTTCTAAATTCCATGCCCGCCGCCCCAGGGGAAACTGCTGAATTAAGTTGCCAAAATTGCCAATAGCGGCTGCAATGGATGCAGCTTCTTCTGAGGTAACTTCTGTGAATGTGGATGTAGCCCAAGCTTGTAAGATTCGAGCAAATTTTAAATCCAATTTGTCGAAATTTTGCTGTAAAATACGATATGCGACTTGAGGATCTCCGCCACTGTCTGACGTTGCTTGCAACACCTCCATCAAAAAAGAAAAATACTCTTGAGGAGTTGCTGTACTGCCGACAAAGTTTGCCAATTGTGTCGCTAGATTCTGCAACCAAGCTGCCTGGGAGTTGCCCTCTGCTGCCATCTTCTCCGCTTCCGCTTCCATGACTTGCACAAAATTGGCATCAACTAACTCTAGATTGGCGTTGAGAATATCATCCTCTTTACCGCTAGCCCACTCAAGCAGGGCTTGAATCAGTTCGAGATAGGCGGCGAGGCGTTGTTCGTCCATTGGAGTTTCCCTTTATTCTGTATATATCTCTATCGGCAATTTGGGGGATAATTATGCAGATTCCTGAAAAATTCTAGATATTTGTCTTTGGAATGTTGTAGGGGCGGGTTCACCAACCACTAGCGCCAAAAACAAATAAACTCGAAAACCCGCCCCCACCCCATGCAAAAAACCCAAAAACGCAATATTTTAATTTTTTTTTCGTATTGATGACTTGTAGGGGCGGTTTTTTTTAATTTTTGATTTTTATCAGATATGGTTAGTGAAGCCGCCCCTACAAGTCATGGAAATTTATCCATATTTCTGGGAGATTGCCGATTTATGACAAGGCAAAATCATCACCATCTCCCCAAATCTCCGCTAACTTCTCCAACAAATCTTCAGCAATCAGATTCAGTTCCGCTTTCACATCCTCCTCAATATCTGAAGCTTTCTCAACAGGTGAAGATTTATCACGAGAGAAAGATATATCTCTATTTCCCAAACCTCCACTGCTAGAACCACTTCCCGCTAAAGCCTTCCCCCCTTCATATCCCCAGTCAGATTTCTCACTACTGTGCAAAACTTTATTCAAAATTGCCACTATTTCAGAAATAGATTTGTTTTGCAAATTCTCCCGAACTTGTGCTTGTACGGGGTCATCTTCTCCCAAATCAGATAGCAACTCTTCAATTTCACCTTGCAACAGCGGAATCGCCAACTCAATTCGATCCAAATAATCCCACAATTCCTCAAGGGGTTTGAGATTAGTTAGAGAAATCTCTTGAATTTCATCATGAATTTCCACAGCCGGAATAAAGCCCAAAAGTTTCACCTTATCGAAAGGTTCGGCAAACTGAACGACGATATATGCAATGCGGTTTCCTCGCACTTGCGGCAGAGAAATCGCCGATTCTCCAAGCTGAACCGGACAGCATTCTATCTTGCCAATCCCCGGCAAAACCAAATCGCCGACATCCAAAACCGCCCGCATTGCTGGATTCCAACTATCACCGCCATCAATATCGGTTTCCATTTCCATCCATTCCAAAAAATAGTTAACTGCCCAAACCGCCAGGGTATTGAAATAAACCCGCTTGCCTTTTTGCGGATTAGCTTGCTCTGAAGCAAATTGCAGAGCTAAATTGCGGGCAGTTTGCTCCAGAGGAATTTGTAACAAATAAGTATCCATGCTATTCACCATTATTCCTCCGGTTGATATCCACATTCTTTAGCAATTCTATTGCCAATCTCTTTGACGAGCTCAAAACCTGTTCTTTTCCAGTGAGAGTTGAGAGTTTGATAGTCAATATTTAACTCTCTGGCAATTACCGATAATTTATCAGGAGGGTCTTTCAGCAGCAATCGCACTGCCAGTATGTGACAATTGGCATCCGGTCGAGGGCGACGATTTTCGGGAGTGTTTGGCTGAGTCTTATCTATTTTTTCATTGGGATAACTGTTTCGCAGTTCTCCCGTCGGATCGTCTTCAATACACTGCCATAGTTTGCGACCGATGCGATCCTTCTTTTTAACTTGTTCTTGCTCAATCAGTTGCTCAATTCCTATGACCGTAGTATCATCAGCCACTCCTTCAGAATCAAATTCTTCACCTATTTTGCTCTTAGTTGGAGCATCCAAACTAAAAGTAAAAGGCTGCCGATCTAACTTGCTGTATTGGTCATATACTTTGCGTTTAACAATTGTATTGAACCGCTTAACCACTCGGGTTTGCAACGCATCATCAGCGATATTATCGAGGTCAATTTCCCGAAAAAATCTCGGCAGCGTTTTGAAAAAACCCCCATAGGCCTCATTCACTGCGCCGTCAAAATCAATATTAGGATTGGCATCGCGATTCTTGCGAATTCCGGGCAAATGGGGAATGAGTTGGCACAATTTATTTTTGAGTCTTTCTTGTTCCTTACTCCCCTCTTGCGAGTCTTTCAAGAGTTGTAGAAGTTGGCGTAACTGTTCGTCGGTGTTCACAGGCACGTTCGGATGACATCGAGATAATTCGATTATCTCAGGGAAAATAGTGCTGTAACCTGCCAACAGTAACAAAGTCAAGGAAATCGGTTTGAGTTCCCAACCCGTGGGTGGAAGCAACAAGTTGAAACTTGCCGCTACAGGAACTAAACCTGCTAAGGGTTCGACGGGGGTATCATGTCTCGTCATAGTCCAGTTTTTGCGTGTTGATACTCTGATATCGCAGGTTTTGGCGGCTTTATGCAGAATTGAGCAAAAATTTTTCGTAAAGGCAATGCGATAAGGACTGAAGTCCTTACTACGAAATTAATCCGGTGTAAAATTAACAATCGTAGGGACTTCTCCACTGCGCTTTTGAAGAGATATCGCAGGAGTCACCCAGTTTATGCACATTCCAAAAATAAATCATATCAAACCCTATTGATACCCAAGGATTTGATATGAAGCGAATTGTATTAGCCAGGATTTGGTATAACGCAGTTTCTACAATTTGTCGATCGACCTTTTGGCTTGATCTGCCAGATTTTTCACCGCATTTTTTGCATCTTCTGCTGCGTGGCGGGCGGAGGCTTCCGCTTGCTTGGCTTTGCCTTCAACCTGGTCTTTTCTGTTGCCCGTAATATTACCGAAAATTTCCTGAGCTTTGCCTTCTAAATTTTTGCCGATCGCCTTTGCTCTGTCTTCTGCACTCATAATAAGCTCCGTTTGGCAAGTTCCTTTAGTAACATTGTAAAATCAACTCCCCTGCAATTGCCTTTAACTTCATATTAATTTATATTCTGCTTGACCTCGGTCTTCTTCTGATGACTTACTGCGTGCAAATCCCTCCCTCAAAAAGCGAAGGATTCCTTTTTTTTACAAATGTATACGTCAGCAATATTAGTTCTAAAAAACTATTTCAAACTCGCCGCAGCAACTTTAATCGGTTCGAGCAATTCTAAGGGCAAATGCAGCATATTCAATTGGGTGCTATCTGCTGCTTTCCTTTCCGGATCGGGGCCGTGATAATCGCTGCCACCAGTTGCCAGCAAACCGTAATGAAGGCACAAATCTTTCAATTTTTGGATTTGGCTATAACTGTGGCTGGGATGGTATACTTCAACTCCCATTAAACCAGCATCTACTAATTCTTTTAAGACTTCCTCAACAGCGCCACCGCGAAATAAATAAGGGTGAGCCCAAACTGGTACTGCGCCACAACTCTTCAGTAAATCGATGCCTTCGACGATCGAGAATTTCTCGTAATGCACATAAGCCGGGCCGTCATCTCCCAGCCAGCGATCGAATGCTTCCCGCGATGATTTCGCGTGACCGGCTTTTACAAGTGCAGAGGCAATATGAGGCCTTCCCGGTGCCATTCCTGGGGATGTTTTGGGCAGTTCGATCGCGTATCCCATTGCTGCTAATTTTTCGACCATTTCCTGCGATCGCCGAAACCGTCCTTGCAGGCGATCGTT
The DNA here is from genome assembly GCF_036700845.1 of Microcoleus sp. S13_C5. NCBI lineage: Bacteria > Bacillati > Cyanobacteriota > Cyanophyceae > Oscillatoriales > Microcoleaceae > Microcoleus > Microcoleus sp. S13_C5. The sequence continues at coordinate 2,464 of NZ_JAUBPR010000021.1, read as the reverse complement.
CAAAGGAACTCGCAACTTATTTGCATCGGGATAAAAACCTAAAATGTGCAGCGATCGACCGTTGTGAACGGTGCTGAGTTCGAGTCCGGGGACTATTTCGATACCGTGCAAAGCAGCGGCGGCGAAGGCTTCATCCCAACCCGACATCGTATCGTGATCGGTGACGGCCAAGGCGCGAACCCCCGATGAAGCGGCCGCGGCTACGAGTTCGGCAGGGGTGAGAGTGCCGTCGGAATAAGTAGTGTGACAGTGGAGTTCTAGCATTTTTTCTGGTAAGTCAAAGTCTGCGAAATCTGCAATTATTCCCCTCACTCACGCGACATATACCGTCCCTGAGATCGACAAGTTTTTGGGTAATTTTAATCTGTTAGCTGTAATAAGTTGTCGCGCCTTTAATTGGGACATTTATGTTTATTAAAAGCTGGCGTGGGGTGGGCATCTTGCCCGCCTTTTCAGTTGAATTTAGATGCAGAACACCTTAGCTATATCTTGATTTCTCGCATTGGGTGAAGGACACCCTCTGGCAATTTGGAAGGAATGGGCGATATTTCAATACTTTGTATGTTGTGAACTGGGATAACTACCAGTTTATCTGCCAATTCGAGAATTATCGGGTCTGCTGTCAACATTTTGTGCAGGCGAGTGCCTAAAGTTGCTTGCTCTCCTACTGTTCCCTCTGGCGCAATGAACTGGAAGTGTTGCTGTTTGCCGTTGGTATAGTGGATTGTCAGATCGATAATTCTTTCTTGGTTGGTTGCTTGCATAATTTTTTTCCCTAACAGTCGATCGGGACTTTGCAAAATTAACAACAATAAATCAAAACTGGCGATCGCACCACGCTTGGAAAGCTCGTTGGAAAGCTTTTGACTAAACCAGGGTGTGGGTACGAAAGTCTGGTTACTACTAATTTTACCACAAAAACTGTACTGAAACTCGCCAATTTACCAAGTATACAATTGGCAGTCCGGCTGTCTTCGCTCCTTAATGCGCGAGATCCCTCGCCAACAATATTTGGTCGATCGGGCTTTCTTCTATGCCAGTTGGCAAAGTGGCTCAATTTAGCCTCTGTAGCGACTTAACTCAAAGCGGTCTAAAGTCATACAGCAGAGGCATTTGAGCGCTTTGGGTGTCAAGGTTTTTCGAGGGGGGAACTGTGGAGGTTAGGATAGTGGCATTCTGCTGTCACTGCCGTAGAGGATTTTTTTATAAATTAATAACATAACATTCAGGTACAGCTTATGAAATCCACACTTTGTTTTCCCGAAACTTCTCTTCACTCTAACGCAGTCACTGTTAATAATAATGCTATTGACTCTTGTATCCTTGCAGCTTGGATTGACTTAGTAGGAGGAGATTTTGAGAGCTTGGGAGGAGATGATTGGCTTCCCTTGTGCGGCGACATTGATGACGGCGAAATTTACCGGGAATGGTTTTTTTGGCAAGACAGCGAAGTGACTCAAGAGTGGGAAGCTTACGATCCAATTACTAATTATCGAGTTGTGGCCTCTAGCCGAGAAATGCTGATTTCTAAAATTGACCAAATAGAAGATGCCAGAAAAGTTTAGCTGTTCGGGACAACGTTAAATCTTGATGTTCAACTTTAATAAACATTCGGTAAACCAACCCGGTTTCTTCGCCGAAAGGCCTTAAAGAAACCGGGTTTTTAAGATCAAAAATCTAGGTTTGGGTTTAGTTCCACTGGCAGAACATAATAATTTATGTCGCTACTGCTTTTTGTTTTTCTCGTTCTAATTTGCGCTGCTTCAAGGCTGCCAGATTTTGTTTAATCGTGTCGATCGCAAATCCAGCCCCCTGCTGTTGGTATAATTCGCTGGCACGGATCAAATCTGCAACAGCCTCGTCATCCGATCGCAAATTTGCAAAAGCTAAGCCGCGATTGTGGTAAGCTTCTGCTAAAGTTGAAACTTGTTCTACAGCGCTGGTAAATTTATCTTTGGCTTTGCGGTACTTTCCAGACTGATAAGCCTCAATTCCTTGTTGAAAATAAACGGAAGCTTTGCTGCCGCTGTCGGTATCCGGAAATTCTGGGTAAGTTAAAATTGGTTCTTTAAAGAGTACAGAAATGCTGCCCTTGCCGAAGTAAGCCCAAGTCATTGTTCCAAACCCAATCCCTAGCACGAGGGCAATAATGACAGACAGAGCAATAAAATTGGTGAGTTCCATAGAGCAATATTTGTTGTATTATAGTATGATAAGTTAATTCCTAACTTCTGCAACAATGGCTGCGCGGATTTACCTCAACTGGAAATGGTTTTTCGGGTCGCTAGCTTTAGTATTGTCGATCGGCTTAATTACTGCAACTGCAAGTTCTGACGCAGCAACCAACGCGCAAACTCAAGCAGGGTGGCAATTGTTGCAGCGGGGTGATACCAATTTAATATGAAGCTGCATAGAATAGGGCTTCAAGAATAAAATTGTAAGATGACAACGAACTAATTTGCTC